>JAFGDJ010000179.1 GCA_016932135.1 Spirochaetales bacterium
CTCTTTTTACCCGACAATACGGCCAGATGAGCATTTTCCCCGGTTTCTTCCATGAGCTGGCGAAGAAAAGGCATGGCCACATTTCTCAGATTCCGCCGGGAAAGGGTGACCATCCCGTAGTGGATCATCTTGTACCCCAGATGGTACCGATCCTGGGTTCTCTCGATCCAGTCTTCCCTTTCCAGGGTATGTAGAATTCTGAAAAGGGTGGTTTTCGGGACTCCCAGTCTTGACTGCAGTTCCACAAAGCCGATACCCTTATTCTCGTTGGATATGCAATCGATGATCGTCATGGATCGTACAAGCACAGGAATGCGGTAATCTTTTTCCATTTACGTTTTCCCCCGCTCTATGCTACTACCACATGTTAAACTGGTCAATAGTTTCTAATGAAAAACTTACTTTCTTATTTGAACCCTTTATTCTGACTATTTATGTAATATATATCTTGTTTTCCCCTTGTTTTTTTCTTACCTTCTAGAAGGAAAACCGAAACGGAGGGAGGAAGATGATCGAAACAGTCATTCTCGATATCGGCGGGATGTCCTGTACCTCCTGTGCCGCCCGGGTGGAAAAAGCCCTGGGACAGCTTGAAGGGGTTTCAGCGGCTCACGTGAACTTCGCTACCCAAAAAGCCCACCTGGAGCTGGATAAATCGGTAAAAGCCGATAGGCTTATCAAAACCGTGAAAGACCTGGGATACGAAGCGGCTCTTTATGGATCGGAGACCCGGGACGGATCAGACCGGGCTCGAAAAGAAAAAAACCGTCTTATCGCTGCCTGGGCTATCACCGGGCCATTGATGATAAAAATGCTTGCCGAAATGATCTTCGGCTTTTTCCTCTTGGGAAGGGAGGTCGCTTTTTATATCGACCTGCTTCTCGCCTTTCCGGTAATCTTCATCATCGGCTTTCCCGTCATCCGAGAAACCTTCAGATCTCTCTTTACCCTTTCTTTCGGTATGGATTCCCTCATCGGCCTGGGCACCCTGGCCGCCTTTGCCACCGGAATCTTGAAAGCCTTTGGATCGGGGATCGAAAGTTTTGCCGTAGTCGGCGCCATGATCATGAGCATCAATTATATCGGGAATTACCTAAAGGAATCCGCCACAGGCAAGGCATCCCAGGCTATACGGCAACTGATGGAATTAGGAGCCAGAAACGCCCACTTGCTGAAAGGCGACGGTTCGTACCAGGATGTTCCGGTGGATTCCCTGGGAAAAGGTCACCTGGTACTGGTAAAACCGGGAGAAAAGATACCTTTAGATGGTGTTATAACCCAGGGGCAGACCTCCGTGGACGAGTCCCTGGCCACCGGGGAATCGGTGCCGGTGGATAAAAAACCCGGTGACCGGGTTATCGGCGCCACGGTGAACCGGCAGGGGGCGGTAACGGTACGGATCGACAAGGTAGGGAAAGAAACCTTCCTTGCTCAGATCATCCAAATGGTGGAAGAGGCCCAGAACAGCAAGGTTCCCATACAAGCTTTCGCCGACCGGGTTACCGCTCGTTTCGTTCCCGCTGTTCTGATAATTTCCCTGATCACCTTTCTCTTCTGGTTTTTCTTTCCCCATATCGGCAGGACAATCCTGGAAACCTTCGCTCCCTTTATCCCCTGGATTGACCCTTCCCGAACCGCCGTTTCCGCCGCCCTGTACGCGGCCATTGCCTCCCTGGTAATTGCCTGCCCCTGCGCCCTGGGACTGGCGACCCCTACAGCCCTGATGGTGGGGATGGGTCTGGGGGCAAAGAACGGCATTCTTATTCGCAACGGTGAAGCTCTTCAGACCACCGGAGCTGTTGATACGGTGATCTTCGATAAAACCGGCACCATTACTTACGGACGCCCCGCTGTTCTAGCGGTAACCATCTCCGGGGATAAAGAGGAATTTCTCTCTCTTCTGGGTTCCGCCGAAAAGCTGTCTGAACATCCCCTGGCCGAAGCGGTAGCCGATTATGCCCTCCGGCAGAAAGCTGCCTTTGTCGAGTCCGAAGACTTTGAAGCCTTTTCGGGAAAGGGGATTGCCGCCCGGCTGAAGGGAAAAAAGATTCTCGCCGGCAGCCTGGCGTTTCTGAAAGAAGCCGGGATAGACACGTCGACCTATCACGAAGAAATTATTCGACATCAGGATCAAGGCCACACCCTGGTGTTTATGGCGGTAGACGGAGTCTGCGCCGGCTTTGCTGCCCTGGCGGATGAAATAAAGCCCGATTCCCGGGCGGCCGTAGATGCCCTGCGCAACATGGGCGTCAAAACCATCATGCTCACCGGCGACAACCGGCGCGCCGCCGAAACCATTGCCCGGGAAGCGGGAATAGACGAAGTGCGGGCTGAACTCCTTCCCGAAGACAAAGTCGAGGCTCTGAAAAGGGAACAGGAAAAAGGACTCCGGGTCGCCATGGTGGGGGATGGTATCAACGACGCCCCGGCTCTCAAACAGGCGGATGTGGGAATCGCCATCGGCACGGGTACGGATATCGCCATGGAAACGGCCGATATTACCCTGGTTTCGGGAAATCTTTTCGGGGTGGTCCGAGCTATCCGGCTCTCCCGGGCCACCTACAAAAAGATCCGGGGGAATCTCTTCTGGGCCTTCTTTTACAACCTTCTGGCGGTTCCCCTGGCGGTAACCGGACTCCTCCACCCGGTGGTGGCTGAAACAGCCATGGCCCTAAGTTCCATCAACGTGGTGGGCAACTCCCTGCGGCTGAGGAAGTTGTCCTTGTAAAAATGATCATGGTACTTTTAACTATCATGGTGTACACTTATTCCTGTTATGAAAAATAAAAAACACTTTCCTCTTCTTCTTTTTTTCTTCGTACCTTTATTTTTCTGTCCCGCCGAGGAGCCTCCGAAAGCCATACTGGAATACGCCGATGACCTCTGGGAGATTACCGCCTATGATTTTCAAGGAAATGAAATTCAGGATGTCGCTTTCGGTACGGAACTGCTTATCGGTTTCGCCTTACAAACGGGACATTCCACGGCGGAACTCCGTTTGAAGCCCAACGGATCGATCCTGAAAATCGGCACCCAGACCTTCATCAAACTACTGGAACTCCAGGGCTTAGCATGTACAAAAAGTAACCGCTTTGCCTTGATTTCCGGGCAGGTCAGGTTCGTGGCTGCCCAGATGGCAGGGGAAAATTACGCAGTGGAAACGCCGTCGGCAGTCCTGGGGGTTCGGGGAACCGATTTTTACGTGGAGACCTCTGAAAAAGGCGAAGCAGTGGTGTATGTAGAAGAAGGTGTCGTAGAAGTCTACAATCCTCAGACCAAGTCCTCGGCGAAACTGCAGCAGGGTGAAGCCCTGGAAGCCCGGCAGCAGGCATTATCCATCCTGAAAGATGAAATGGAAGAGGTGCGCCGACGGGTCGATGAATCCGCTTTTGATAAACTCGATCCCTCGGTGGTCCCCCGTTTCGACTTCGGTGAATATTACAGTGAATTTGAATACTTCAAGGATATCGAAGCGGAAAGCTACCGGGAATTCTTCACCGAGAAAGACTACTTCGCCGACTACCAGGAATATATCCGGCTTTACCGGGAGTACTACGAAACGGAAATGGAGAATTTTTCTACTCTCTACCGGAAAGAACTGGAAGAACTGAACCGGGGAATTCAGGAAGTCAAGGACGCCTATAAAAGCGAGCAGGAGCGGTTTCAGGAATACTTGCAGAATCAGTAAGAACTAGGCTGTTCTTCGCAGGAGCCGAACCAGAACAAGAATAATCAGCAATACTCCGCAGATCCCCGCCGAGAGAGCCACCGCATTAACCGGTGGAGAATCCACGGTGATACGCTTATAGAAAATTCCCAGGAAAGCCCAGATCACCACCAGGGTATAAAACGTATCGGACCGGTTAGCCAGCATAAAAAGAGAAATAATGAAGGCGACAATGATAACCGCCGCGGCCCAGAAGACCTCAGAGAGACCAAAACCCTTCCAACCCAGATGGACCAGCAGGGCGGTAACGTTCGCCACGGTAGCCACAGTGATCCACCCCAGGTAGACACTGAAAGGTAGGGTAAAGAAAAAACGTTCCTTTCCGGAAATCGCGGCGACACCGATCTCCAGGCGCAGGTACATAAGAACCAGGCTGAGCAACAAGACCAACATACACAATAAAGACAGGAAAACCCGCTCGTAATGCCAGGCGAAGATCCACGCCGCATTAGCCGCGCAGGAAAGGATAAAAAGGAAACCGATCTTACCAGTAAAAGCCGCCGCGGCGTCTCCCCGAAGGGTTACCACCAGCTGATATACCGCAAAAGCCGCCAGAAGCAAGTAAATGATTCCCCAGATGGAGAAGGTAAACCCGACGGGCACAAAGAGGTTCGGATAACTATCGGAAAGAGCGCCGGTGCTTTTCCCGTTGATGGGCAGGATATTTGCCAGGGCGTTGACCGTTATCACCGCGAGAAATGCTACGACGTTCAGAATTGAAAGAACAACCAGTTTCGGATCGTTTTTCATGATGCTTCCTCCTGTGAAAATCTCCTCATCAAGTATACTCTATTCTTCCTACGAAGGAATAAAAAAAAAGAAAGAAGGATCGCTTTTTATGGCTGTATTCCCTCACGGCGGTATCGGACCGAACGCCAAGTTTTAACGATGTGGATCTACGTTCGGATGAAGGGTGGAAAAGAATAGAATCCGCGGTGAACCTGATGGTTGACACATTATTTAACAAGCGGGTACTACCCGCAGAATAAAATCAGCGCTTATGAAGCTGTAGACCTATACAGAAAGAGGACTCCGATGAACAAAGCCTTCAACAGGATAAAAAAAGTAATGCTCCTGACGCTTTTTAGTTTAATTATTGGAACCGGACTGTCTGCCGAACC
>JAFGDJ010000180.1 GCA_016932135.1 Spirochaetales bacterium
CGGTACGGGGCAGCGGACCGACCGTACATACACCGGTCCCGGGGTTCTCAAGGCCAGGTAGACGGCGGAACGGACCTCCACGGGGTCCGCCGGGTCCAGGACCTTCATGTTCGGCATGGCCCGCATGACGGCGATATCCTCCACGGAGGAATGGGTTGCCCCGGCCTTTCCGGTGGGCAGCCCGGCGTAGGAGCCGTTGAGCTTTACCTCCAGGGCGGGGTAGGCCACGGAAACCCTCACCTGGTCCGCGGCACGCTTTGCCAGGAACACGGCGAAGGTGGAAACAAAGGGCACCCAACCGGTGGTGGAAAGCCCCGCGGCCATGCCCACCATGTTCGCCTCCGCTATACCGCACTGGTAAAACCGGTCCGGATAGGCGTCCTTAAAGTATTTCGTCTGGGTCGATGCCCCCACGTCGGCGTCCATGACCACCAGTTTTTCAAATTCCGCCCCCGCTTCAGCCAGGGCTTTTCCAAAGGCTACCCGCTGGGCGATCATCGTTGTCTTATCCATCCAGAGCCTCCTCACCCAGGGCCAGTTCCTCCAGGGCTAGTTTGTATTCCTCGTCGTTGGGAGCCTTTCCATGCCAGGCATGAGTGCCTTCCATGAAGGAAACACCCTTTCCTTTCACCGTGTTTGCCAGAAGCATCACCGGCCCCTCTTCGGCGGCCGTGCAGGCCTGCTCCAGGGTTTCCAGGAGATCCTTCATGTTATGGCCGTCGCATTGGAAGACCCTCCAGTTGAAGGCTTTCCACTTGTCCGCCAGGGGTTCCATGTCGGAGGTGTTCTTGACGTTATCCGCCAGCTGTACCTTGTTATAATCGGTGATTCCGATGATCCTTTTTACCCGGTGCGAGCCGGCGTACTGGGCCGCTTCCCAGACCTGGCCTTCCTGGCTCTCTCCGTCCCCTAAAAGGACAAAGACCCGGTAAGGGTAGCCGTTCCGTTCACCCCCTAAAGCCATGCCGATACCGAGAGACAAGCCCTGCCCCAGGGAACCGGTGGAAATATCCACCCCCGGGGTTTTGTGCATGTCCGGGTGTCCCTGCAGAATGCTTCCCAGGCTGTCAAACCCCAAAAGTTCTTCCTCCGGGAAAAACCCCCTCAAGGCCAGGGCGGTGTAATACCCCGGGGTGGAGTGTCCCTTGGAAAGGATAAACCGGTCCCGTTTCGGGTCCCGGGGGTAGGCCGGATCTATTCTCAAAATGTGAAAGTACAGGGCGGTTAGAATATCCGCTTCCGACAGGGACCCGCCGGTATGACCGCACCCGGCGTGGTGGGTGGTGCGCAGAATAACCTTCCGGACCTTCAAAGCTGTCTGTTCGAGTTTTTGTACTAGAGTTGCATCACTTGACATGGTGGACTCCTTTCGTTCAATTGTGACGATACTATTTTAAATTTCTTTTCAGATACTGGTCCAGGAGCACGGCCAGGAGGATAATAATTCCCTTGGCCACCAGCTGGAAATGGGCGTCCACCGACAGGAGATTGAAACCGTTGTTGAGAATGCCGATGATCAGCGCTCCCACCAGGGTGCCCCAGATGGTTCCCCGGCCTCCCATCAGGCTTGTTCCGCCGAGAATGACCGCGGCTATGGCGTCCAGTTCAAAACCTTCACCGGTGTTCGGCTGAGCCGAGGAGAGCCTGCCCATGAGAACCATTCCGGCCAGGCCTGTCAACATTCCCCCGATGATGTAGACCTTGCATTTTACCAGAGCGACCTTGATTCCCGAGAGGCGGCTGGCTTCTTCGTTTCCCCCCACGGAGTAAACGTGGGCTCCGAAGGGGGTTCGTGTCAGCACCAGGTGCATGATAAGGATAACCAGGACCATGATAAGAACAGGAACGGGAACACCCAGGAGGACTCCCTGACCGAGGTATCGGAAACCTCCTTCGAAGCGAATAATAGGAGATCCCCCGGTGATGATCAGGGCAATACCGCGATAGATGGTCAGCCCCGCCAGGGTTACGATAAAGGGAGGGATTTTAGCCCAGGCGACCAGCGTGCCGTTAAAGCCTCCGGCAAGACCTCCCAGGAGTATACCCGCGGCGAGTCCCAGGAGGGATGAACCCGTTGCCTCGATGATCAGCATGGCCACGCATCCTGTAAGAGCCACCAGGGACCCGACGGATAAATCGATGCCGGCGGTGATGATAATGAAGGTCATGCCGGCGGCGATTATGGCATTTATCGACACCTGACGGGCAACATTCATGATGTTCGGCAGGGTAAGAAAGGTATTCGATGATATACTCATCGCGATGATCAGCACCAGCAGAACAATCCAGGCGCCGTATCTTGCCAGAAACAGGGCGGTTCTGGAGTTTTTTTCAGTTTCCATGGTTGTCTCTTCCTTTTAATCCTGAGGCATATTGTATGATGGTCTCCTGATCCGCTTCCCCGGCAGGGAGTTCGGCCACAAATCGTCCGAGACGCATAATGTAGATCCTGTCACTCATGGAGAGCAGTTCCGGAAGATCGGAGGAAATAAGGATTACCGCTTTTCCCTGGGCGCATAGATCGTTGATGATATTGTACATCTCCAGTTTTGCACCCACATCTATTCCCCGGGTCGGTTCGTCGAGAATAATGATCCTGCCGTCACAGGCCAGCCATTTTGCCAGAACAGCTTTCTGCTGGTTGCCGCCGCTCAAGGTGTCGATATCAGTCAGGTCCGAAGGACATCGGATGGAGAGCTTTTCCTTGTAATCCCCGGAAACCCTTCGTTGTCTGGTTCTGTCGATCCAGCCTAAAGGTGTTCGCAGGCTTTCCAGGAGGGTTACCGTAATGTTTTCCCGGACATTTCTTCCGAGAATAATACCGTGATCCTTGCGGTTTTCCGGCACCATGCCCAGGCCGAGTTTTCTTGCCTTATGGGGGTGCTGTACCGGTTCCTGAGAACCGAAAACGGTGACCTGTTCACCGATTCCCCGGTCCGCGCCGAAAATTCGGCGGGCCCATTCGGTTCTTCCGGCTCCCACTAATCCGGCAATACCCACAACTTCACCGCTGCGAGCGTAAAAGGGTAAATTCTTTTCATTATGATTTCCGGTTTGTGGAATTCCCAGGGGTTGAACCTCCAGAACCACGTCTCCCGGATGAGCTTGCCGCTTCGGGTAATGATTCGCGATCGGTCTTCCGACCATATGGGTGACAATCTGATCCAGGGTTATGCTTGACGCGGGGCAGCTGTGCACCACTGTGCCGTCTCTCATCACCGTAATTCTGTCGGCTATCTGGGCAATTTCTTCCAGCCGGTGACTGATATATAAAATTCCGACTCCCGATTGTCTTAAAGTGCGTATTTTCGTGAAAAGAATGTCGATCTCCCGTTCCGTCAGACTTGCCGTAGGTTCGTCCATGAGGATGTATTTGGCGTCCTGCGAGAGAGCCCGGGCGATCTCCACCAGCTGCTGTTCGGCAACCCCGAGACGGATAATCGGTGTATCCGGGTTCAGGGTAACGCCGATTTTATTCAGCACTTCCTTGGTCAGGGAGGCTGTCTTCTGTCGGGAAAGGAGTCTTCCTCCGATCAGGTGTTCCCGACCGAGAAAGAGATTCTGGGCCACGCTCAGCCAGGGAACCAGGCTCAATTCCTGGTAAATGGTGGCTATCCCCAGGTCGGCGGCGGCCTTCGGATCTTTCAGCACCCGGGGCTCGTCGTCCAGACGTATTTCACCTTCATCCGGCTGAAGAGCTCCGCTGAGGATCTTTAAAAGCGTCGATTTTCCCGCTCCGTTTTCCCCCACCAGGACATGAACCTCTCCCGCTTTCAGGGAAAAGGATACATTCTCCAGGGCATGGACCCCGGGGAAGCGTTTTTGAATCCCCTGAACGGA
>JAFGDJ010000024.1 GCA_016932135.1 Spirochaetales bacterium
ATCGGATGGGGTTCCCTGGAGGTCCTGGAAGAAGCGGAGGGCCGGCAGAAACAGAAAAATTTTACCGACTACACCATCCCCACGACCCTGGATGTTCCGGAGATGGACACGGTGCTCTTCGACAATCCTTATGAGTACGGACCTTTCGGAGCCAAGGGTGCCGGCGAGCTTACCCTGATCGCCGGGGCGCCGGTATTTCTTTCGGCGGTTCGCCACGCCACGGGAGTCGACCCTCTTTCCATCCCCCTGACACCGGAATACCTGGAGGAACTCATCCATGCAGATTGAACTGACCGTGAACGGCAGAAAGGTTATCCTGGAAAAAGAACCCACGGAACGTCTCCTGGACGTGTTACGCCATGATCTGGCCCTTACGGGGGTCAAGGAAGGCTGCGGCGAGGGTGAGTGCGGAGCCTGTTCCGTGCTCCTCAACGGCCGTCTGGTGAACTCCTGCCTGGTTCCCCTGATCCGGGCGCATCAAGGCATGGTGGTGACCATCGAAGGCCTCCAAGGCACCCGGGAGCTGCAGGTTTTACAGGACGCCTATGCCGACGCCGGCGCGGTGCAATGCGGTTTCTGCACCCCGGGGTTCATCATGGCATCCTACGCCCTGTTGAAGGAAAATCCACGACCTGACCGGGAGGCTATCCGGGAGGGCTTAAGCGGCAACCTCTGCCGCTGCACCGGATACAACATGATTATCGACGCCGTGGCCCTGGCGGCGGAAAGGGGGAAGGACCTATGGTAACGGCTTACCGCCCCGCCACACTGCAGGAAGCCCTTTCGATGCTGAAGGAAACCGACGGTATCCCCTTATCCGGCGGTACCGACCTGATGGTTCGCCTGCGGGCTGCTCCCGGCACGCCTGCCCGGTTCAGTCGGCCGCTGGTGTACGTCGGAAGCCTGCCGGAGCTTCTGGCGGTGGAACATTCCGAGGGCGGGTCCTGGAGCATCGGCGCCGGCGTTCCCTTATCCGACCTCCTGAAGCTGAAGGGTCTTCCCGAAGCCCTCGGCGCCGCTATCAGGGAAATCGGTTCACCGGCTATCCGGAACACGGCTACCCTGGGGGGGAATATCTGCAACGCTTCCCCGGCGGCGGACAGCCTGCCCGCTCTGCTCTGTCTGAACGCCTCGGCACGGATCGCCGGCCCGGGAGGGGAACGCCTTCAGTCCCTGGAAGATTTTATCACCGGGCCGGGAAAGACCGCCTTGAAAAGCGGAGAGCTTCTCGTTTCTATCCTTATCCCGCCGGCACCGCCCATGAAATTATTCTATCGTAAGATCGGCACCCGCCGGGCCAATGCCCTTTCCAAGCTCAGTGTTCTGGGGATGGTCAAAATCGAAAACGATACAGTGAAAGACCTGCGCCTGGCCGTGGGTGCGGCGGCACCGAAGGTCGTGCGGATTCCCGAGGCCGAAAAAAGCTGTATCGGCCGTTCGGTCTCCCAGGTAGCGGCGGATCACCACACCCTGCTCAGCATGTACCGCGAAAAAGTCAGGCCGATTACCGATCAACGGTCCACGGCAGGCTACCGAGAGCGGACCGCCCTACGGCTGATTGAAGAATTTCTTACCAAGGAGCTGTCACCATGACGAAACCCCTGCTGTTGAAAGACTGTATGGCCGTCTATTCCGACGGAAAAACCCTGCGGAACTACGATATCCTCATCAACGACACGGTTATCGAAAAGCTCGAAAAGAATATTCAACTTACCAGGAAAGAGGCGGTAGTTTTCGACTGTTCCACCTGCGTGGTTCTTCCCGGATTCGTCAACACCCATCACCATTTTTACCAAGTGTTGACCAGGAATCTGCCCCAGGCTCAGAATTCCAAGCTCTTTCCCTGGCTGGTGTACCACTACGATGTGTGGAAACACCTCACTGCCGAGGGAATTTACCATTCCACCCTGGCGGCCATCGGCGAACTCTTGAAAACCGGCTGCACCTGTACTACCGATCATCATTACCTCTACCCGAAAGGGGTTTCCGAGGATATTCCGTCCATCCAGTTCGAGGCCGCCAGCCGCTGCGGCATGCGCTTCAGCCCCACCCGGGGCTCCATGAGTCTTAGCAAAAAAGACGGCGGGCTGCCCCCCGATTCGGTGGTCCAGGAGGAAGAGCGGATTTTACAGGAAAGCGCCGGCATCATCGACCGTTATCACGACTCCTCCCCCACGGCCATGCGAAAAGTTATCCTGGCTCCCTGCAGCCCTTTTTCCGTGACCAACGAGCTGATGCGGGAAACCGCCCGGCTGGCCCGGAAGAAAAAGGTGCGCCTGCATACCCACCTGGCGGAAACGGAAGACGAAACCAATTTCTGTATCAAACGCTACGGGAAACGCCCCCTGGCCTTGATGGAAGAAACGGAGTTTATCGGCAATGACGTTTCCTACGCCCACGGCATCCATTTTACCGATGAGGAATTGGACCTGCTGGCCCAAACCGGCACCGCAGTGTGTCACTGCCCTTCGTCGAATATGCGCCTGGGTTCGGGGATCGCCCGGGTTCGGGAGATGCTGGACCGGGGCATTACCGTGGGTGTGGCGGTGGACGGCTCGGCTTCCAACGACGCGTCGGACATGCTGGGAGAGCTCCGGCAGACCTTGCTGCTGCAGCGGGTCCGCTACGGTGCCGACGCCCTGGGGGTCCGGGAGGTCATCAAGATGGGGACCGAGAACGGCGCCGCCATGTTCGGCTTCGGCAACATAGGAAAGATCCTCCCCGGTTGGACCGCCGACATGGCAGTCTTCGATATGAACCGGATTGACTACGCCGGCTCTTTATCCGACCCCGTGGCGGCCCTGCTGTTCAGCGGCGCCTGCCATATGACCAGGGAGACCATCGTCAACGGGAAAATTGTCGTGGAAGAAGGCCGTTTACTGGGTTACGATGAGGAAGATATCGCCGCCCGGGTGAACGACCTGGCGGCGGAAATGCTGTTGAAAAGTGCGCAGGGATGAGTAATGAGTCGTGAGTGGGATGACTCCCACCCTCACGACTCACCGTTCACTCCCGATCCCTGGTCCCTTGATCACTGATACTGTTTAATCAGCCCCGTTCTCTCGTTGAATTCCATAATCTCCCGGTCCCATTCGTCCACCTTGGCGAATTCCTTTTTCCAGTAGTCTTCGTCGTACCACTGGGCGTTGAGCTCTTCCACGGTTTTCCCCTGCTGCTCAACCCAGGTGAAGTATTTGAGATTATGCATCCGCTTTTTGTCGTAGTAGCTCATTTCGATCATATTATCCGGTGCGGTTTTTATCAGTTCCGCTTCGTAATGAACCGCCGCGTCTTCATGGGTGTACTCTCCCTGCTTTTCCCGTTCTTCGAGAATCCTGGACCCATACATCTCCATGGAGTCCGTGGCTACGGTAAACAGGACGTCGTTCTCGTTCATTTCGTAGTACTTGGCTAATTTAATGGTGCCGACCAAGTTGGCGATGGAGGATATTCCCAAAAGCTCGAGTTTTTTAAGAAAGGAGTCCTTGACCCCCACTTCTTTCAGATAGGCGTGTCCCGCCGGTTCATTAAAAAGCCTCATCAGCCGGATGGTCTGTTCGTCGTCGATCCCCGCCACCATGTCCATGTTCCGCATATTGTGAATCCAGGGCACATGCTTGTCGCCGATCCCTTCGATCCGGTGTCCTCCGTACCCGTTGTACAGCAGGGTCGGACACTGCAGGGCTTCTCCGGCGCAGACCTTGTAAGACGGGTAGAGTTCCCGGAGGTATTCGGTGCATCCCAGGGTTCCCGCCGACCCCTGGGTGAGGAAGACCCCGGATAACCGCTGGCCGGGCTTTTTCTGCGCCTGGAACACCTCATCCATGGCAGGACCGGTAACGGCGTAATGCCAGAGGGCGTTGCCGATTTCACTGAACTGGTTCAGATTGACGATTTCGTCTCCCCGCTGCAGTTGCAATTCCTTGGCCTTGTCGTAGATTTCCTTGACGTTGCTTTCGCATCCGGGTGTGGCGAACACTTCGGCACCGACTTTGTGAAGCCAGTCGAACCGTTCCTTGGACATTCCTTCCGGGAGGATAGCGATGGAATCGCAGCCCAGGAGATAGGAGTCGTAAGCACCGCCGCGGCAGTAGTTCCCCGTGGAAGGCCAGAGGGCCTTCTGGGTGGTAGGGTCGAAGCGCCCGGACACAAGTTTTTCCACCAGGGGTCCGAAGGTAGCCCCCACTTTATGCGCGCCGGTAGGGAAGAACTTCCCGATAAGCATAAAAACCCGGGAGGGAACGCCGGTGAGTTCCCGGGGAAATTCGATATAGTTGACACCACCGAAGTCACCACCTGAGGTAACCGGCTCGTTTTTCCAGGTTATTCTGAACAGGTTTCTCGGATTCAGGTCCCACAGCCCAATTTCTTTCAATTCTTTCTTTATGCCCTCGGGGATAAGGGAGGGATCTTTCATCTGGGCATAGGTCGGAATGATGATGTTTTTCTCCCGACAGCGCCGTATCGTGTTTTCCAGAACCTCTTTTCGTGATTTCATGTAAACGCTCCTTTCGCCATGGCGTTTTGCCGTTGTACAAGAACTATAACCCGGCTCTTGTCCTTTTGCAAGGGCTTTTTATACAGGTGTCTGGCGGCCTGACCACGAGAAAAAAACAATTTTTTTTGACAAAACATCCCATTCCGGTTCATACTTACATATCTGGAGGGACCTAAGACTATGACAGACAGAAAGCTTCAAACATATATTCAATCCCTTGAAAAGATAGATACCTCGGAACTGTACGGGAAAGACTTTCTTTTAACCTGGGAAAAGGGCGCCCAAGAGCTGGAAGCGGTTTTTCATACCGCCGATATTTTGAAAATAATGCATGCCGGGGGAATACCGGCTCAGATCTTTAAATCCGGTATGGCGGTATCCATCTTTCGCGATAAATCCACCAGAACCCGGTTCAGTTTTGCCGGCGCCGCCAATCTGCTGGGTTTGCAGGTACAGGACCTGGATGAAGAAAAAAGCCAGATAGCCCACGGTGAAACGGTGCGGGAAACCGCGGTGATGATTTCCTTTCTCACGGAAGTCATCGGCATCAGAGACGACATGTTTATCGGTGAAGGAAACCGTTACATGCGTGAAGTGGCGGCGGCAGTGGAGGATGCGTATAATCAGGGTATTCTTCACCGCAGACCCTCCCTGGTGAATCTGCAATGCGACCTGGACCATCCCACCCAGAGTATGGCCGACCTGCTTCATCTTCGTCATTTCGAAGGCAGCCCGGAAAAACTGGCCGGTAAAAAGGTCGCCATGTCCTGGGCGTACTCCCCCTCGTACGGCAAACCCCTGTCGGTACCTCAGGGAATCATTACCCTCTTTACCAGGTACGGCATGGATGTCGTCCTGGCCCACCCCCCGGGATACAATCTCTTGGAGGATACCCTGCGCACTGCCGAGAAACATGCCGATCTCTCCGGGGGATCTTTCCGGGTTACCACTAATATGAAAGACGCCTTTGAAGACGCCGACATCGTCTATCCCAAAAGCTGGGCTCCCTTTTCCGTGATGGAAAAACGAACAGAACTCTTAGGTGCCGGTGACAAGGATGGCTTGAAGAAGCTTGAAACCCGGTGCCTGGAGGAAAACCGCCGTTATATCGACTGGCACTGCGACGACGATCTTATGGCTCTGACCAAGGGCGGAAAAGCCCTGTACATGCACTGCCTGCCGGCGGATATCTCCGGAGTCAGTTGTCAACAGGGCGAGGTGTCATCTTCGGTCTTCGAAAAGTACCGAAATCAGACCTATCTGGAAGCGGGGAACAAGCCTTTTATCATTGCCGCCATGATGTTGCTGAGCAAGGTAAAAGACCCGGCGGCGGTCTTATCTGACCTGGTAAAAAAGGCTTTGTGAACCTTGTTTTACCACCCTGGACTTCGTTGTCTTTTCCTGCGGCAGAGGGTATAGTTCTTTTATGAAACAGCATGATACCTCCTGGGTAAAAGCTCTACAGGATAAGGTCGCCGAATTATCCCCTTCCCTGCCGGACATACGGCACGAACTGCACAGCTACCCGGAAACCGCGTATAAAGAAAAACGCACCGGTTCCCTGATCCGGGACCTCCTGGCGGGAGAAGACCTGCGGATCCTGGATCCTCTTCTGGGTACCGATGTGGTTTGTACCCTGCAGGGTGCCGCGCCCGGTCCTACCGTTCTTCTTCGAGCCGATATGGACGCCCTCTCCATGAACGACGAAAGCGGCAAACCCTGGCGCTCTCTTACCACTGGAATTCATCACGGCTGCGGCCACGACGGTCACATGACCATGCTCATCGGTGCGGCCTTGACCTTAAGCCGTCTGCGGAAAAACCTCCGGGGAAGAGTCATCTTTCTCTTTCAACCCGCCGAGGAAGGGGGAGCCGGGGCAAAACGCTTACTGGAAGCCGGACTTTTTCAGAATACCGGCACCCCCGATGCCGCCTTTGCCCTCCACGGCTGGCCGGGGCTCCCAGAAGGGGTCCTTCATACACGGCCAGGCCATCTGATGGCCGCCCAGGACCGCTTTTTCATTCATATCCGGGGCACCGGGGGGCACGGAGCCATGCCTCAGCTCACCCGTGACCCGGTGGTTGCCGCATCTGCCCTGGTGATGGAACTCCAGTCCCTCATCTCCCGGGAGTATGACCCCAGACGGCCGGCCGTTCTTTCGGTCTGCACCATCCACGGCGGAACCGCTGAAAACATCATTCCCGAATCCGTGGAGCTGTCCGGAACTACCAGGTATTTTGATGAGGAAGGCAGATACTTTTTCAGAAACCGTATCGAGGAGATGACGACATCTATCTGCCGGGCCCACCGTGTCGAGGGAACCCTGAAGTATGTCGAGGGCTACATCCCTGTGGTCAACGATTCGGCCATGGTAGATGTCTGTCGTAAAGCGGTTGAACTGTCTCTCGGCAGCGCTTGTTGGAACGGCCGGGGAGACATGTACATGACGGCGGAAGATTTCGCCTATATCCTCGATGCCGTACCCGGGGCCTTGCTTCTCCTCGGCCTGGGGGAAACCTGGCCGGGACTCCACACACCGCAGTTCGACTTCAACGACCGGGTGATCGACAGGGGTGTTACGGCCCTTTCCTCCCTGGTCCTTGGATTCCGGGAGATGTAAAGCGCTTTTCTTATCATCATTTTACCGCTATGTGGCATTGTGTTTCAAAAAAGGTATGGCGTCACAAGCCTATCCTTGGTATATTAATAAAGTACTAACCGAAGAAACAGGGAGGAATTACCGTCATGTCTGAAAGCTATGATATTGTCCTGGCGAACGGCTTTATCGTATATCCTGAAAAAACCCTTTTGGGTTCCGTGGGGATTAAGGCCGGCCATATTGAAAAAGTATCCCCCACCGATGATCTGAAGGGGGACAAGATAATAGA
>JAFGDJ010000181.1 GCA_016932135.1 Spirochaetales bacterium
AAGAATCGGGAAGGACACTATCATCAATGTGGATCTGGGCGGCAGACCGGCCAGAGCTATCACCGGTTCCGACGCCGATCTCACCACGGGCTCCACGGTGTTCCTCAGGGTAAAACCGGGGGCTTTTTTCATCTTCGACCCGGAGTCGGGAGATCTGGCAGGAGTCCCGAAAATATGAGAAGAAGCTCTTCCTTCAAGACGCTTCCTTCGGAGAACCAGGGGACTTTCGTTCAGACAATAAAAGCCTATATCTACCTTCTTCCCGCCTTGCTTATCCTCTCCGTTTTTGTCGCGTACCCCCTGATTATGGCCTTTCGCATGAGCATGTACGAGAATTACAACTACTATAAGGACATCGGAACGGGTTTCGGCTTTGCCTCTTTCAAACGGGTCTTGAGCGATCCGGATTTCCGCCTGGCCATGAAGAACACCCTGTTTCTCACCTTTGTGGCAACCCCGGTTTCCCTGGGTATATCCCTTTTCATCGCCTTCCTGCTGCATTCCATCAAGAGGCTCCAGGGTTTCTTTCAGACAATCTTTTTTATCCCCTACGTTACCTCCATCATTGCCGTGGGGATCGTGTTCCGCTGGTTTTTTCACAGCAACTACGGCCTGATAAATTACTTTCTCAATCTCCTGGAAATCAACCCCGTGGCCTGGCTTAACAACCCGAAGACCTCCCTGTACGCCCTGGCGATTTACTACGTCTGGACCGGGCTGGCCTTTAAGATCATCATCTTCCTGGTGGGGCTCCAGAGCATACCCCGGGTCTATTACAACGCCGCCCGGGTGGACGGGGCCGGAGGGCGGCGGATATTCTTCCGGGTTACCCTGCCCCTCCTTTCCCCCACCATCCTCTTTCTGACGGTGGTCAGCCTGATCGACGCCTTCAAGGTATACAACCAGGTGTACGCGTTATTCGGAAACTTCGGAGGACCGGCCAACAGTGCCAATACCGTGGTGTTTTATATTTACCGAACCTTTTACGGAGCGGGGCGGATGCATATCGCCGCCGCCGCCGCGGTCATCCTGTTTATCATCATTCTGCTCATCACGCTGCTTCAGTTGAAGATAAGCAAGAAATTCGTTCATTACCATTAGGATAAGGAAGGATGGAACACCAGGAATCGATTAACCGATCCATACCGAAGAAAACAGTCATCTACGCCGTTTTAGCTTTCGGCGCCCTGTGGATGATATTGCCCTTTGTCTGGATGATCCTGACCTCCTTAAAAACCCTGCAGGAATCCATCGCTGTTCCCCCGGTATGGATCCCCGAGAAATTTCAATGGCGGAATTACCGTGAAGCCTTTACGGTGGCTCCCTTTGTGATCTATTTCCGGAACACCCTGATCGTTTCGGTGATCAACACCCTCCTTACCATTATTGTCACCATTCTGGCTTCCTTCGCCTTCGCCCGGCTTCAATTCGCCGGGAAAAGGGTGCTTTTTCCGCTTCTCCTGGCTTCCATGATGATCCCCGGAGAGATTCTGATCATTCAGAACTACGTCACAGTGTCGAACCTCGGATGGATCGATTCCTTCGCCGCCCTGATCATCCCCTGGATCGCCAGTCCCTTTTACATTTTCCTGCTGCGGCAGTACTTTCTGCAGATTCCGGAACAGCTCTACTACGCCGCCCGGGTGGACGGCTGCGGAGATTTCAAGTTTCTGTGGCGTATCATGGTTCCCAACGCCAAGAACGCCATCGTTACCGTGGCTATCCTCAACTTTGTGGCCAGTTGGAACGCCTTTCTCTGGCCCCTGCTGGTAACCAACAGCGAGAGGATGCGGGTGCTGACCCTGGGCTTGATCGAATTTACCAACGAAGCCGGCTCGGAGGTACACCTGCAGATGGCGGCGGCTACCTTTATCATCATGCCCATGATCCTGATGTACCTGGTGTTGAGGCCATACATCATTGAAGGGGTTTCCAGAAGCGGTATCAAAGGCTGATACCGACTTTATACCATATAAATAAGGAGAAAGAAGATGAAAAGAACCTGGCTATTCGTTCTTATCGCCCTACTCACCGCCGGCATGCTTTTCGCCGGAGGAGCAAAAGAGGAACCGGAAGAAGTGAAGGAAGCGGAAGCAGCAGTTCCCTCCGTGGTCACGACCCTTTCCGGCCCGGTGAGTATTGAGTTCTGGCACGCCATGAGCTCGAAACTCGGAGAAACGGTAGTGGTTTTAACCGACAAGTTCAACAGCACCGTGGGAAAGGAGATGGGCATCACCGTAACCCCGGTGTTCCAGGGCAACTATAATGAAATGAAACAGAAAACCACCGCCGCCATCAAGGCCGGTACCGCCCCTGCCATAGCCCAGGCCTATCCCGACTGGGTGGCCGAATACATGCAGGCCGAGGTTATCGTCCCCTTGAACGATTACATCTTCCACCCCGAGGTGGGCATAAAGGATTTTGAAGACATCTTCCCGGGGTACCTGGAGGAAAACAGGCAGTACACCACGGAAGGGATCTACTACAGTCTGCCTTTCAACAAATCCACCGAGGTCCTGTTCTACAACAAAACCTTCTTTGAACAGAACGGCTATAGCGTTCCCAAAACCTGGAATG
Source organism: Spirochaetales bacterium (assembly GCA_016932135.1). Taxonomy (GTDB): domain Bacteria; phylum Spirochaetota; class Spirochaetia; order JAFGDJ01; family JAFGDJ01; genus JAFGDJ01. The sequence continues at coordinate 2,578 of JAFGDJ010000181.1, forward strand.
AACTGGTCGCCCTGGCAAAGAAGATCTATGAAACCACCGGGAAACCCGGCTTCGGGTATGATTCCCTGGACAACTACATG
>JAFGDJ010000025.1 GCA_016932135.1 Spirochaetales bacterium
AGCGTTACCGGCGCCGAAGAAGCCCTGGAGAAATTAGAATCCCAGCAGTATGACCTGGTTATTACCACCATGAGAACCGGTGAGATAACTCCCTTTGCCTTAAGCAGAATTATCAAGGACCGTTATCCCGATATTCCGATTCTACTGCTCCTTACCGTATCCTCGGATATCGAACTGGTAGACCGGAACAGGGATCGCCTGGACTGTATCTCCAACGTCTTCTTATGGAACGGAGATTCGAAACTCTTCCTGGCCATGGTAAAAAGCGTGGAAGACCTCTGGAATGTAGCCTACGACACCGAAAACGGCCTGGTAAGAGTGATCCTTCTGGTAGAAGATTCTATTCCCTTTCAATCGGTGTATTTGCCACTGCTGTACACCGAGGTGATGGAGCAGACCCAGCGGCTGATCTACGAGGAACTGAACAATAACAACAAGTATCAGCGCATGCGCTCCCGACCTAAGGTACTGGTGGCATCGTCGTACGAGAAAGCCATGGAACTCTATGACCGGTATAAAGATTATCTCATTTGTCTTATCTCGGACGTGCGTTTCTGGAAAGAGAACCGGTTGGATGAGAAAGCCGGTATTAAACTGGTTGAATGTATCAAGAAGGATAACACCGGCATTCCGGTAATTCTTCAATCGTCCGATAATAACGCGGCCGAGGAAGCGGAGCGCATGGAAGTTGCCTTTTTCAATAAAAATTCTCCCTCCCTCTTGCAGGATTTGCGCACCTTCATTATGCATAATCTTGGCTTCGGTGATTTCGTCTTCAGAAATGATAATCATGAAGAAATCGCCCGGGCTCATTCCCTTTCAGACTTTTTGAGGTTTCTTCCCGCCATTCCGGTGGAATCGCTTCTTTACCACAGCGAGCGGAATCATTTTTCCTCCTGGCTGATAGCCCATGGTGAATTCCAGATTGCCCGGGTTCTCCGGCCCATCCAGGCTTCCGATTTTGAATCCACCGATGCCTACCGGCACCACCTGATATCGGTATTCAAAGACATATATGTCAACAAGAGCAGAGGCAAGATTATTTCCTTCGATAAAGACGCACAGAAACTCGACGATGTGATTATCCAGATCGGCGGCGGATCCTTGGGGGGGAAGGGCAGGGGGTTGGCCTTTTTCAACGCTCTCCTGGTTAATACCGGGTTGGGCACCGCTTTCCCGGGTATGAAAATCCGGGTGCCGAAAACTCTCATTTTAGGGGCTGATGAATTCGATCACCTGGTGAATAAGAACAATCTTCATACCTATAGAAACTGTTCTTCCGATATGGAAATTCGTGAAGCCTTTGTCTCCGCCCGATTATCCGAAGAGGTTGTGCGGCAGTTAACCTTGTTTCTTCGTTCAACCGAAGTACCCCTGGCCGTACGATCTTCCAGTCTGCTGGAAGACTCCCAGTCAAAACCCTTTGCCGGAGTCTACCAGACCTATATGCTTCCCAATAACGAACCGGATATCTCCTCGAGGCTTCGCCAATTAACCGACGCGATTAAGCTGGTCTGCGCATCGGTTTTTCTTCATGAAGCCCGGTCGTATATACAAAGCCTCAATTATATCGTGGAAGAAGAAAAAATGGCCGTGGTTATCCAGGAGATGGCCGGATCGCGGCACGGAGACTATTTTTACCCCCACGTATCGGGGGTGGCCCAGTCCTATAACTACTATCCCGTCTCTCCGGTTCAGCACAACGACGGGGCTGCATATATCGCCTTAGGCCTCGGGCAGTCGGTAGTAGACGGAGGCAAAGCCTATGGTTTTTGTCCCCGGTACCCGAAACTGCTCAGTCAAAGCGTCGAAGATTTGGCACGTTCGTCTCAGACCGAATTTTACGCCATCGATATGCGATCTTACGAGATTAATTTGAAAAACGGGGAATACGAAACCCTGGGAAAACTTTCCCTGGACGCGGCGGAGAGGCACGGAACCTTGACTCACCTGGCGTCGGTATGGGATCACCGGGACCAACGGCTGGTGGAGGGCCTTTCCCTTCCCGGTCAAAGGGTCCTTAACTTTCCCAGCATTCTGAAGTACGACGAGATTCCCTTAGCAGCAATAATTACGGAAATTCTCGACACCTCGGAAAAGGCCATGGGAGTACCGGTGGAGATCGAGTTCGCCTTGAAACTAAAGGATGAGGAGGACGACCTGCCGGTGTTCTACCTGCTGCAGGTGCGGCCCCTGGCTTTCGGTATAGAGGATACCGAGATAATTGACACTGAAAACCAGGGAGGGGCCGTGCTTCTGTACGCCAGTGAGAGCATGGGGAATGGTTATATCGACTGGATCTATGATATTGTTTTTATTCCCCCTGATCGCTTCGACAGTCGCTATACCGAAGAGATGAGGTCGGAATTGGATGGTATCAACCAGGAGATGCTCAAGCAGAGGCGGCCTTATATCCTTCTAGGGCCGGGCAGGTGGGGTAGCCGGGACCGGTTCCTGGGAATCCCCGTTTCCTGGAGCCAGATCTCTCAGGCAAAGGTGATTGTGGAATACGGCTTGGAAGGCTTCGATATTGCGCCGTCCCAGGGGACCCATTTTTTTCATAATATCAGCGCCATGAATATCGGCTATTTCACCGTACCTTTTGCTTCCAGGAAAAAGAGCTTTATTGACTGGGATACCCTGAAAAATGAAAACACCCAAAGGCTGGGGGACTTTTTTTATCGTTATTCCACCGATGAACCCCTGATGGTAAAAATGGACGGCCGGAAAGGTGTGGCTTTTATCTATAAACAGCGAATGCCTTGACGGAGGAATTGCTTTCTTCTATCATTCAGTTAACTTTATAAGGACGCAGTGCGCCAGGAGGGTAGACAGGTGAATCAGTATGTTCAAGAGGTCTTGGATAATCTGAAGAAGAAATACTACTGGGAAAGTGAATTTCTTCAGGCAGCCGAAGAGGTATTGGAATCTCTTTCTCCGGTTTTTGACAGGGAGCCGAAGTATAAAAACAATCATATTCTCGAAAGAATTGTGGAGCCGGAAAGAACGGTCATGTTCCGCGTACCCTGGCAGGATGACAAGGGAACCTATCATGTCAACAGCGGCTACCGGGTAGAATTCAACAGTGCTCTGGGTCCTTATAAAGGTGGCTTACGGTTTCACCCTTCCGTCAACCTGGGTATTCTGAAGTTTTTAGGTTTTGAGCAGATTTTCAAGAACAGCCTTACCGGACTGCCCATGGGCGGTGGAAAAGGCGGTAGCGATTTTGATCCGAAAGGAAAATCTGATGATGAAGTAATGCGCTTCTGCCAGAGTTTTATGACCGAACTTTTTCGGCATATCGGTCCGAACACCGACGTTCCCGCCGGAGATATCGGTGTAGGCGGCCGGGAAATCGGCTATCTTTTCGGTCAGTACAAACGCCTGAAAAACGCCTTCGAGGGAGTCCTCACCGGGAAGGGGTTAAACTGGGGCGGCAGCCTCATCCGCCCGGAAGCCACGGGTTACGGTGCGGTGTATTTTACCGAAGAAATGCTGAAAGACCTGGGAGAATCCTTCAAAGGAAAACGGGTTCTTATTTCCGGGTCGGGCAACGTAGCTCAGTATGCCTGCCAGAAGGCTACCCAGCTGGGAGCCAAGGTCCTTTCCATGAGTGATTCCGGCGGTTCCATCGTCGACGAAGACGGTATCGACGAAGAAAAATTGCAGTTTATCCTCGATCTGAAGAACGTCCGTCGGGGAAGAATGAAAGAATACACGGAAAAGTTCACGAAAGCGAAATATTTCGAAGGAAAAAGGCCCTGGGGCCTGGCCGATGCGGATATCGCTCTGCCCTGCGCCACCCAGAATGAAATCTCCGGGGATGAAGCCCGGGCTCTGGTAAAAGGCGGTGTCAAGGCTGTCGCCGAAGGCGCAAACATGCCTTCGACCCCCGAAGCCGTGGCGGTGTTTTTAGAAAACAAGGTACCCTTCGCTCCCGGAAAGGCGGTGAATGCCGGCGGCGTGGCTACCTCCGGGCTGGAAATGTCCCAGAACAGTATTCGGCTCAGCTGGACCAGGGAAGAGGTGGATCAAAAGCTTCACCAGATCATGGTGAATATTCACCGCTCCTGCGCCCAGGCTGCCAAGGAATACAATACTCCGGGGAACTACATCAACGGCGCCAATATCGCCGGTTTCAAGAAGGTAGCCGACGCCATGATCGATCAGGGGCTGGTGTAAAGAACGCTTTTACGATAAAAGCCGCTTCCTAGGAGGAGCGGCTTTTTTATATTTTCAACTCATTCCTTCGATATTTGTCCGTTGGAAACGACAGGATTATAGTTAACAACTTGTATCAATAACTCTATTCTGCTTTGAACGCGGGTTTTTTGATAGATATTGTAAATATGATTTTTAACAGTTTTTGAAGAAATGCTGAGATTATACGCAATTTCTTTATTTGAAAGACCTCTCATTACTTGAAGGATGATCTCCGTTTCTCTCTCAGTAATAGCGTATTGTTTAAGAAAGGCCGGCGGTACCAGGTTATCGGTGTATTTGGAAGCTCTTTTACTGTAATAACGAATACCCAGAAATAAATTCAGACAATTCCATAAAATAAAAAACACAAGAAAGGGGATTGAGATAGAATTTAAATGAGGATGTATGATAAATTGTACAGCAGGAGGTGAAAGAATATCAATTAAGAGAAAAGGACAAAAAAGAAGAACGAGTATGCCGAGGATGAATACTGTTTTTTTAAGGCTAACAGAATAGTGTTTTCTCGATTCATATAAAAGCAGGAAAACCCAAAAGATCGTCCAGAGGGTGAATAAAATTTCCAAGGTGTCAAGAATCTGATTATTTCCAGAGTAAAGTGAGTAAGCCGTGTATACCGATAAGACCACGCCACCTCCCAGGCAAAGGCAAAAAAGAAGAGACGGCTGTCGACGGCTAAGGAGTTGAAAAACAAACAGGGGTATATATGAAAAAATAGCGATTTCCAGTATTTTATATATGGCAATACTGAATAATGATGCCGGTCTCAGGAATTCAAGACCAGATACATAACCGTATATTTCTATTACTTCCGTTAGAAAAAGAGCAAAAACTAGGAGCATGAAGATAAAATACTTTTGAAGCAATGTATCACCGGACCTGTTAAGAAATATAGCCAGGAAAATAAGGACAATAATACCAAGGGTACTCGCCAGGGAGTATAATATAAAAAAAACGTGTTCCAAGACAAAGCTCCTGTTTTTACTGTTGCTGAAAATAGTAGAGTAATTCAGTGAAACATCCAATATCAATAGAATCTATTCTTATATTTTCGTTCTGGTATGAATTTCCCAGGAACACACGCCGCCCCTAGGCATAATTTCCCATTTCCCTCAGGTACAGTCTCTCATATATTCAGCGTATATGTTTATGAAAGGAGATTATGTTATGGGAAAAAAAAGATTGCTTACTGAAAAGAAGAGACTTGAAACACCGGATAACATGCGGGGTTTTGCCATACTTTTCATGATTCTGATTCATGTTATGAATCTGTATGGCAATAACGAAGCAACCCATGGGTGGCAACATCAGGTTATCGATTTTTTAGCCGGGCCTCCGGCTGCTCCGGTTTTTATGTGTACCATGGGTTTCTTTTTTATATTGAAAAAACCCGGATTTTTCTTCGGAATTAAAAGAGGTGTACTTTTGCTGTTAATTGGTTACGGATTGAACATTGTAAAGGGATTTCTTCCTGTCTTTATAGCTCGCCATTGCTTACAATTTGATTCTGAATTAATTCCTATCTACTACACCAATTATTATCTGATCTTCAACGTTGAAATACTTATTTTTGCCGGTATCGCCTATATCATCATGAATCTGTTATCCCGGGTATCGGTTCGTCCGGAGTTCTTTCTCGTCTCGGCAGGCATCGTCACCCTGATATCACCCTTTCTTTGGGGCCTTGGGTCTGAAACGGCCTTTCTTCAACATATTGTAACACCTCTTTGGGGTGCAGATCCGGATCTTGTCATATTTCCCGTTTTCCCCTGGATTGTATACCCCTTATTGGGTATGGCTGCCGGAGGGATTTACAGGAATCAGAGTAATCCAAAACGATTGTCCATGCTCAGCGGCCTCTTCGGCGGTATGCTTACAGTCCTGGGGGGGAGTCTTTTACTCATCGATTTTGACAGGTTTTTTCATGACTATGGGCAGCAATCCTGGGGAGCTCTTTTAGCTTTTTCGGGTTTTATCTTCTTATGGGGACTAGTTATTCGTTTCCTGGGTTCACTGATACCGTCAAGATTCAAGCCGGGATTTCTTGCGTATCTCAGCAGGAATATAACACAGATCTATATCATTCAATGGATCCTCCTAGGCTGGCTCTTCTTCTGCATACCTTTTCATTCACTTTCCTTGATCGGAGTATGTATTGTGAATGTTTTTATAACGGCTTTGTCCTGCTTAATAACTGAAGGCTATAACAGAATAACTTCCTATAAGAGGATTTCGACTTCTTGAAAATCCTCTATTCCCGCCGCGTGGCCTTCGTCGAAATCCACATGCATCTCCAGAGCCTGGTTATCCCCTACCAGAACCTTCACATCGTTGAAGATCAGGGCACGATCCCCGGGGATGAGAACCTTCACCAACTGTCCGTCGGTGATGCCGTAAGCCTGGGCCTCGGATGTATGCATGTGGATATGTCTTCGAGCCGCGATAACCCCTTGGCTCAAGGTAACTGAACCCGCAGGACCGATGAGGGTACAGCCGGGGGTATGATCCAGATCACCGGAATACCGGAGGGGCGGGGCAATTCCCAGGGTGAGGCCGTTGGTAAAGGATATTTCCACCTGGGTCTGTGATCGGGGTGGGCCAACCACGTACACCCCTTCAATGGAACCGGCAGGGCCGACAACGGTGACCTGTTCGTTACAGCAGAACTGTCCCGGAATGGTGAGATCTCTCAGGTTTGTCAGGCGATATCCCCGGCCGAAAAGGGCTTCCACATGGTCTCTTTGTAAGTGAACGTGAATATCCGAACGGGCAATGGGTACAAATCGCTTCACCGAGAGCCTCCTTTTCCAAGGATACAATTATATCGTCTAGGTGGCTCCCGAATCAACCGATCTCGAGGCTGCCATATTCTCGATAAATGGAAACTACACGCCGCCGGAGTGAAGGGTACTACTTGTCTCAACAGGTGAAATATGGTAATCCTTTATGAAATAACTAAACAAGTCAAATATCCTGAATATTGAGGTGAGCCATGCTTCTACAGGCAATTATAAACGGTATCCTCTTCGGATCCGTATATGCCATGATAGGAA
>JAFGDJ010000182.1 GCA_016932135.1 Spirochaetales bacterium
ATCATGACCACCGACGGCTTTCCGAAGGTACGGTCGGCCCGGGTGGGCGAAGGACGGATCGTCGGCATCGCCAAGGGAGCCGGCATGATTGAACCCAATATGGCCACCATGCTGGTTTTCCTGATGACGGACATACCCGTGAAGGCGGAGGATCTGAACGCATCCTGCCGGGAAACGGCGGAGGCTACCTTCAACACCATCACCGTGGACGGCGATCAGAGCACCAGCGACATGATGCTTCTTTTCAGCTCCGGCCTCGGGGAGCCGGTACCCTGGGAAGATTTCACCCGGGCTCTTATGACGGTCTGCCGGGATTTAAGCGAGGATATCGTCCGCAACGGTGAGGGAACCTCCCATGTAATCCGGGTTTCCGTCGAGGGGGCGCCGGATAAAGCATCGGCCAAGGGGGTGGCCAAGGCGGTGGTCAATTCGCCCTTGGTGAAGACAGCGGTTTTCGGCAACGACCCCAACCTGGGGCGGATCATTATGGCCGTGGGGTCCTACGCCGGGAATACCGGTCTGGCTTTGTGTCCCGGCGATGTGTCGGTGAGCCTCGGAGGGGTGAGGGTCTTTCACGGCGGCTGTTTTCATCTGGATAAAGAACGGGAAGCCGAGCTGTCGGCTTACCTGAAGAATGCGGCGCTGCCGGAGGTGAGCCCGGGATACCCGGTGCATGACCGCCTGGTGGAGATTCATATCGATCTGTCCTCGGGTAAGGGAACCGCGGAAGTCCTGGGCAGTGATTTATCATATCAATATGTAAGGGAAAACGCCGATTACCGGACCTGAAATTCGGAGACTTTAAAGGTTGAAGGAAGATATCATGGCTAAAGACAACATGGATGAACTGGTCTTACGGGGAAAGGGTGAACTGGAAAAAGTCGCCGGAGAACTGGGCAAGAGGATTGTGGGCCAGCGGGGAATGATAGAAGGCATGCTAACCGGCCTGGTGGCAGGGGGTCACGTGCTGGTAGAGGGAGTTCCCGGCCTGGCGAAAACCCTTGCGGTCCGCACCCTGGCGGAAGTTCTGGACGCGGAATACAAGCGGATACAATTTACCCCGGATCTGCTGCCGGCGGACCTTATCGGTACGATGGTGTATCGCCAGCAGACCGGTGAGTTCCTTCCCCGGAAAGGCCCGGTGTTCACAAACATTCTTTTAGCTGATGAAATAAACCGCGCGCCGGCCAAGGTGCAGTCGGCTCTGCTGGAGGCCATGGAAGAAAGGCAGGTAACCATCGGGAACGAAACCTACCGCCTGCCGGATCCCTTTTTTGTCTTTGCCACGCAGAACCCCATCGAGCATGAGGGAACCTATCCTTTGCCGGAGGCTCAAGTGGACCGATTTTTCATGAAGCTGAAGATCAGCTACCCCGACGCGGAGGATGAACTGCGGATCGTACACCGGATGGGAAAGGACCTCCCCATCCCGGTGGAAAAGGTTCTTACGGCCGCGAAGATCAAGGAACTCAAGGAAATCGCCTCGGAGATCGCCATGGACCGGCGGATCGCCGAGTATATTGTAGCTCTGGTTACGGCCACCCGGGAAACCGACGGGTTAACCAAACCCTACGCCAAGTATATCGAGTTCGGCGCCTCCACCCGGGCCAGCCTCTGTCTTTACAGGGCTTCCAAGGTCAGGGCCCTTTTTGAAGGTCGGAGCTTTGTCATTCCCGATGATGTCAAGACGACGGTCTTCGACGTGCTGCGGCATCGTCTCATCCTCTCTTACCAGGCCCAGTCGGAGGAATTGGAGAGCGATGATATCCTCAAGGAGGTTCTGAAAGCGGTTCCCGTTCCCTAACCTATGGACCAGATGGATCTGTTCGCCCACATCAAACACATCCCCCTTCTTTCTTCCCGCTTGTCCACGGGGCTCTTAGCGGGGAACTACCGTTCGGTCTTTCGCGGCCCGGGGTTGGAATTCGACGAGGTGAGGGAATACGCCCCCGGAGACGATGCCCGGTTTATTGACTGGAATGTGAGCTCCCGCATGGGAACCCCCTACAGCAAGACCTTCCGGGAAGAAAGGGAACTGCATTTTTTCATCCTGCTGGATGTCTCCGCTTCGGTCCAGCTGGGATCGGGGCGATCGAGGAAACTCGATACCGCCTGTCTTACCGCGGCGCTGCTTTCCTACGCGGCTTCCCGGAATAACGACCGGGTGGGTGCCCTTTTTTTCACCGACCGAATTGAGAAGTATATCCCCCCAGACAAAGGGGATATCCATGTGGCCCGGTTTGTTCAGGACATGCTCAGCCTGCAGCCTCAGGGGACCGGGTCGGATCTCGCTTTGGGCGTCCGAACCGCCCAGGAAATGCTCACCCGGCGGGGGATTTGTGTGATCCTGTCGGATTTCCGGGTTTCCGGGGGATGGAAAGAGCTCTCCCTCCTGGGCCGAAGGCATGACGTTATCGCCGTTAAGATTACCGATCCCCTGGAGTACCGGATGCCCGCCCGCGGGTATGTGGAGCTGACGGACCCCGAAACCGGCGTGGTGGTCCGGGGGAAAACCGGAACGAAGGGTTTTAGAAAGGAATACACCGATTTCTGGGAAGCCCAGGACCTCTACTGGCGCCGGCAATGCCGAAGACGGTCCATTGATTCCCTGACTATCGACACGGAAGATGACCCGGTGGAAAAGCTCCTGGCTTTCTTCGACAGGAGAAAGAAGCGTTGAGGAGTCGCTTTTTATCCGGGAATTCCATAAGGCCGGGAGTCCTTTTAGGCTGCCTGTTTCTTCTCCTTCCAACGGCGACGTGGAGCCAGGAACCCTATACGATCGAAGCCCTGCGGTTCCTGCCGCCGGAATTTTATGTGGGTCAGCCGGTGGAGCTTCGGATTACCCTGAAGGTTCCCGAATCGGTGCCGGTGGCGGCTCCGGAAACCCTGCCGGAAGCGGAGTGGATCACCCTGCGGGACCTGGAGGTTCTTCGGAAGGGAGACATCACGGATATTCATATCCTGTTCGTTTCTTTTCAGCCGGGTTTGAAAAACCTTTTCCCGCTGGATCTGGGGGGGATAAGCCTGGAGCCGATCAAGGTGCATACCCTGTCGGTCCTTGACGCGGAATCCCCCGATTTTCAGGACCCCGCGGGACCGCGGCTTTTGCCGGGCACCCTGTTTCTCCTGGGGACAACCCTTGCCCTTCTTCTGACGGTACCGGTGGCGGTTATAACCTTGATACCGGGAATAAAACAGCGGATTACGGCCCTCCTTCTCCGCCGCCGCCGGAAAAAACCCTATGAACGTTTGAAGAAAGCATTAAACCGGTTGTCCGGCGCCGAGGAGCCGACCCAGCTGGATGAGTTTTATTCCCTCTTACTCCGGGAATTTCGCGGCTATTTGGCCTTCCGGGGAGGGAAGGAGTTTCTCTCCGCCACCGCCGGTGAGGTGGAGGGATGTTTCCAGCGCCTGATGCCCGACTTTGTCTACGCTAACGAGCTGATCGGCATGTTCCGCCGGGGAGACGAAGTACGCTTCGGCGGAGCTTCCGTTGAGCGGGAGGTCTGCCGGGGAGACCTGGCACTGGTTCAGTCCTCGGCCGATTGTTTGGAGGGTTTGAAAGATGCTTCGACTTCCCCGGGGAAGGAAGGCTGAAGATGTACTCCTTTGAGACTCCGGAATACCTGTTCCTTCTTTTTCTCCTTCCTGTGGCGGTGTTCTTCCGACATTTCTGGAAAAAACGGGGAGGCAGGATACCCTTCGCGGTTTCTCTCTGGAACAGGGAATATTTTCAACCGGGGAACAGCCTGGCGGGGGTAATCGCTTTTCTCTCGCACGTAAGCTTTTGGTGCAGTCTCGGTTGTATTATCATCGCCTTAGCCGGCCCCGGGATCGTGCGGCACCGTAAGGTCTTCCTCTCCAGGGGTCTGGATATGATGATCGTCCTGGATCTGTCGCCCAGCATGGCAGCCCAGGATTTTGCCCCGGACAACCGGTTTGAATCCGCCCGGCAGGTGATCAAGGACCTGGTGCAGCGGCGGGAAAACGATCCTATCGGCCTGGTCACTTTCGGCCTGGAAGCGGCCCTGCGCATTCCCCCCACGGTGGATTACGACATGGTGCTTCAACGGCTGGAAGATCTGCGGATCCTGGAGATGGGGGACGGTACCGCCATCGGCATGGGGATCGCTGTAGCCTGCCTGCATCTGCAGCAGAGTACCGCCGGGGAAAAGGTTATCGTTCTCATTACCGATGGTGAAAACAACGCCGGCGCGATTCTGCCGGAAGCGGCGGCGGAACTGGCCGCCGGGCTGGGGATTCGGGTGTATGCCATCGGTATCGGAAGCGAGGGAGAGGTACCCCTGGAATATACCGATCCGGCTACGGGAAAAACCTACCGGGGCCAGTTCGTTAGCGGTTTCGACGAAGAACTCCTGGTGGCGGTGGCTGAACGGACCGGAGGGAAATATTTCTCTTCCTCCAGCCAGGGAACCCTGGAAGCGGTCATCAGGACCATCGATTCCATGGAAAGTATAGAAAAGAGGGTGTCCATCCAGACTGAAACGGAGGAAAAATACCGTACCTGGATAGCCGCCTCCTTGGGGTGCTTCCTCCTGTGGTTCTTCTTGAGCCGCCTGGTGCTCAAGGAGGTCTGGTGATGATCCGACATCCGCAGCTTCTTTACCTCCTCTTCCTCCCGGTCATCCTGGTACCCTTGATGATCGCCGGCTATCACCAGGGGTTAAAGACTCTTCAGACCTTTTTCGGCCGGTGGAGAGCCGACATTCTGAAAGAGACCTATGTGGTGAAATACTTTTTCGCCGGCCTGGGAGTTTTCATCACCCTCCTGGCACTGATTTTAAGTCTGCTGGGGTTTCAGGGGAAAAAGCGGATCGAAATTGCCGAACATCAGGGAACGGATATTGTTTTTGTCATGGATGTATCCCGGAGTATGCTCTGTGAGGATGTGGAACCCTCCAGGCTCGGCAAAGCCGTCGATCTTGCCGCGGGGATCATCGAGAGGAACCCCGGCGCGCGGTTTGCCGTGGTTATCTTCAAGGGAGAAGGGGTGAAAACGATCCCCCTGACCGAAGATATCAAAGCGGTTACCGGTTTTCTTGATATTCTCAATCCCTCGCTTTTATCGGCTCCCGGTTCAAATATTGAATCGGCGATCCATCGGGCACTGGAATCCTTCACCGACCGGGAACAGCGGCGAAAGATCATTGTGCTGTTCTCCGACGGAGAAGCCCTTTCCGGCGATCTCGACGCTGCGGCGGTGAAAGCGGTGGAGGCGGAAGTTCTTGTTCTCAGTGTGGGAACCGGAACGAAGGAAGGAGGACGTATTCCCCTGGAAGGAGGAACGTATGTGACCGATTCGGGGGGGAAAGAGGTGATAACCCGGCTTCATCAGGACACTCTGGAAGAGCTGGCATTGAAAACCTCAGGGATGTATCTGCCGGTAAGCGACCCGGTCTTCTTTACCAGGATTTCCGATGTGACGGAAGGAAAGGGATCTCTGCCGGAATTTAAAACCCGGGATGCCGACGCCTACAGGTCCTTTTTACTGGTTGCTTTGGGAGGATTCTGCATCTTCCTGCTGGCGAGGATTAGACGATGGAAAAATATATCCTGATCATTCTTTTGAGCGCAGCGGTTCTCTTGTCCGCTTCCTGCGGGAACGCCGGGCCGGCTCTGGAGGTTCTTCAGGGGAATTACGCCTACGGTAGAGGAGATTTTCAGGAAGCCAACGTGTTCTATCTGAAGGCGGCGGAGAAGGGGCGGTTCACCGATGTAATCGCCTATAACCTGGGAACCGTCTATCATGCCCTGGGTGAGTCGGAAGCCGCGTTGGAAGAATGGCGGAAAGCCCAGCAGACTGCTTCGGAAGATCTGCTCCCCGAAGTTTTATACAATCAGGGGGTGCTTTTATACGATCTGGGGGAATACCAGGAGGCTTACCTCATGTTCCGTCGGGTTCTGGAACTGGACCCCTTACGGGAAGACGCCCGCATTAACTATGAGTTCACCTTGCGAAAGATGAGCGCCCGGAATACCGCTCCCAGGACGGTACGGCAGATACCCGATGAATCTTCCTCGGCCGGGGATGTGGACCGGGTTCTGCAGTACGTGGAAAGAAAGGAACAGGCCCTATGGGGAACAGGAACAATAGAAACGGAATATCAGCAGGATTGGTAATTTTAATTACGGCTTTATTATTCTGCCCCGCTCCGGTATTTTCGGCGGATTTTCCGGCGGTAATGGAGGAAATCAGCCCAAACCCTCTGGGAAGGGGGCAGCGTTTTTCTATAACCTTTACCCTGGATTTCGAGGACTCCGAAGCGGTGCAAACAGAATTGCCCGCCCTGCCGGAGGGGATTCAGTTATATCGGGGCCCCATCATCCGGCCGGTGTGGGTGCAGAGCGAAACGGGGGGGTACCGGAAGAACGTTACCGTTACAACCACCTTTCAGGCGAACCGGGAAGGAAGAACAATCCTTGGCGGGTTCCTCTTGAAGATCGGCGATGAGGAATACCGGACGGGATACCACCTGGTCCGGGTTGGATCCTGGATAAACAGACAGCTGGTTATCCCTTATGAACCGGTGTGGATTGTTCCCGAAGTTCCCATTTATATCGGACAGGCTGTGCCGGTGGTTCTGGCCGTCCAAAATATGGAAGAAGTGGCGCTTTTTGACGGTGTCCTGGTGGATCAGCCCGCCGGGGCGATGTTTGAGCGTATCCCCGGCATCGGGAGCATTGAATCATATACCACCGGTGATATCACCCTGTATCATATTCCCGTTTCCAGTTTTATGCTGACCCCTTCGCGGGAGGGAACCCTTGTTCTGCCGGCAGCGGAGGTTCGCTTTGGGGATGTCACGGGGAAAAGCTCCGCGGCGCGAATAAACGTTCTTCCCCCCCCTGAAGAAATCCGGTCTTCCGGAGCCATCGGATCTTTTACGTATACGGCAAACATGGACGCCCAGGAAGCTCTCGTCGGAGACGAACTGGTGCTGACAACCAGGCTTACGGGAACGGGAAACCTCAATTATCTCGAGCTGCCGGCTCCTCAGGTCGAGGGTATGACGGTTCTCTCCAGGGACGATACCGGTGATTTCACCGCCACGGAAGCCGGGTATCGGGGATACCGGGAAGTAACTCTGACGCTGGTACCGGAGAAGCCGGGGCAATTCCGGATCGATGTCCCCGGTCTTCGTACCCTGGACCCGGCCGGCGGGCTCGTAAGGTTTCTGCCGGGCAAGCGTTTTAGCGTATCGGTGGCCGCTGCCGAGAAAGAAGACGGGGTGGACCAGGAAAAGGGGGTTCTGCCTTTTTATCCTAAAGAGGGAGAGAGGCGACGTTTCTTCGCGGGTTCGGTTTTTTACACCCACCCCTGGTGGTACGCCGCTTTAACCCCCGGGCCTTTGGTACTGCTGGTCGTTTTTCTGACCAGGAAGAAGAAAAAAACCCTTCTGGTTCTGCTGATTCTTCTTCTTTCCGGATGTGCCCGGGAGGAATCGGCTCAGTCTGCCTTAGACGACGCGGTAGAGGCTTGTATTGAAGGAAGCCACGACAAAGCGCTGGCTCTCTATGAAAACCATATTGCCGACCACTGCGATGACGCGGCGGCTATCTTTCAGTACGCCCTTTGTTTGTACCACCACGGACAAACCCTCGATGCCCTGCAAGCTGCCAGAAACGCCGTTTTTACCGCCCCTCTGTATCTTCGTGCTCGTTCTCTGGTCTTGTGGATTGAAAAGGAACACGCGATTCCCGGGGGTGTAATGCCTTATCCCCTCTACCATCCGGACCTCTTTTTTCTCTTTTTGGTTGCGGCGGTGAACGCCGCGGCTCTAGGCGCCCTCTTCAGGCTTATCCGGGGAAAGGGGGTGTATACCATTTTGGCGATCCTGCTTTTTTCTCTGGCTTTTCCCGCTACGGGCTTTCTTCTTCATTCCGCCCGGGAAAGGCTGAACCCTCCGGCCTTGGTGTATGAACAGGAGGCCTACCTTACCAAAATCCCGTCTTCCGTGGCGACGCCCTGGTTTCCCCTATCGGCCGGCACGGCTGTTAAGGTTCTTCAGGAAGCTTCGGGATACTGCCTGGTTCGCTGCGGGAACGGCACCGAAGGTTGGATTCCGAAAACCGCTCTTTTATCGGACAACGATCTCGTTTTTTTACTTGACGGGGAAAATAGAATTGAATAAAGTTCGTTATTGTGGATTTTGAAAAGCTGATCGATCTGTATCCCCCGGAAGCTTCGGGAAAAGATGAAGAACCCCAGCGTTACGACCTTCGAGACGGGAAAAAAGTCTCTCGTATGAAGCATCAGGCGGAGCTGGACCTGCACGGTTATACGGCTGAAAACGCCGTAAAAGAAGTGGAAGTTTTTTTGGAAAAAGCTTTCCGGGACGGCCTTCTAAAGGTGCTGATTATCTATGGGAAGGGATATCACTCCGAAGGCAAGGCGGTATTGTCGGGAGTAGTTCGAAAATGTCTTGAAGCTTCACCCCTGGCGGGAAAGCTCCTGGTCCCTCCGGCAAAATACGGAGGTTCCGGAGCTCTTTGGGTGATGATTCGCCGATCCTAGTACCTATTCAGCGTTCTCGATAGATTATTCGACCTCTGGTAAGATCATACGGTGAGAGGGCTACCCGAACCTTATCGCCCGGGACGATACGAATATAATGTTTCCGCATTTTTCCTGAGAGATGAGCCAGAATCAGGTGGCCGTTCTTTAATTCAACCCGGAACATGGTGTTCGGAAGGGATTCCTTCACCACTCCTTCAACTTCAATCGCTTCTTCTTTTGCCACAC
>JAFGDJ010000183.1 GCA_016932135.1 Spirochaetales bacterium
GAAGGATGTTCTGCAGGGGAATGAGAATCGCCAGGGCAATGATAGCCCTGAAAACCGACAGCTGGGGGGAATGGCGGACCACCGCCAGTTCATATATGAGAAATAATATGGGTATCAGATAGTGGATGCCTCCGATGAAGGTGGGCCAGAACCGGGGAATCTCGGCTTTCGGCATACCTTTTAAACCCAGCTTTGAGGCTTCCAGATGGGTGATGTAAATAAGAGCTATATAGGAAACCACCGCCGGAACAAAGGCTGCCTTTACTACCTGGAGATATTCAATATTACAGTACTCCGCGATGATAAACGCGGCGGCTCCCATAACAGGCGGCATCAACTGACCATTGGTACTGCAGGCCACTTCGACGGCTCCGGCCTTATGGGCCGGATACCCTACCGCCTTCATCATGGGAATGGTGAAGGTTCCGGTGGTTACCACGTTGGCAATGCTCGAGCCGGAGACCATACCCGTCAGCCCGCTGGCCAGAACCGCCGCTTTGGCGGGTCCGCCTTTATAGCGGCCTAAAAGGCTGAAGGCGAGCTGTACAAAGTATCTTCCCGCTCCCGCCTTATCGAGCATGGACCCGAAGAGGACGAAGAGAAACACGATTGTGGCGGAAACATCCAGAGGAATTCCATATATACCTTCCGTGGAAGCGGTTATCTGGCCGATAAACCGGGACAGCGAGACTCCTTTAAAGGCGAGAACCCCGGGCATATGGGGACCTAAGAAGCTGTAAAGAATGAAAGCGATGGCCACGGCAGGAAGAACCGGTCCCAGGGACCTTCGGGCCGCCTCCAGAACGAAGAGAACCAGCAGAACGCCGATAACAATATCCCGTGAAATCAAGGCCCCCTGCCGTTGAGCAAGGCCCATATAATCCAGAACGATATACAAGGCCATAACTCCGGCCGCCACCGCCAGGACAATGTCGAGAATGGTGATTCGATTCCTCACGGCCAGGTAAGATAAAGCCTTCAGCTTCTTCGGTTTCTTGAACATCGGGTAGCACAGGAACACCAGTACTACAGCGAAGGTAAGATGGATTGCCCGGATGGTTACCGAATCGAGCATGATCACCGAGGCAAGGGAAAGCTGGAAAAGAGACCAGGCTCCAGCTATTATGGATACTATCAGGGCATAGGGACCGGTGAGGTTTTTGTACCCGTATTCGGCTTCTTCGGCGATGCGTCTGGCTTCCCGGGCCCCTTCATCCTCTTCCAGTTTTTCATCGATAATACCCATGCCATACCTCCCTGGGGTTTTTCTATCGGACTCCTGTGGTCCGGCCGATCGACCGGACCACAGAAAGGATTGGTCAGTCCATCATTCCGGCTTCTTTGAAGTACCGGATAGCGCCGTCATGGTAGGGTGCCGGGTTGCCTTCCAGCATATTCTCTTTGGTGAGAACACTGAACGCCGGATGCAGGGCTTTGAATTCCTCGAGATTCTCGAAGATTTCCTTGGTGATGATATAAACGATATCTTCGGGTATATCGGAAGATGTCACCAGGGTAGCCTTTACACCGTAAGTGGGAGCGTCTTCCTTATTCGTGGCGTTCGGATAGAGAGCGATGGGGATAAAGGATTTCGCGTAAAAGGGGTATTTGGCGATCAGGTCATCCACATTGGTGATGGGTACGAAATGAACCTTCCGGGTTCCCGCCGTGGCTTCCGTGATCGATCCGTTGGGATGGCCGATGGTATAGAAGTAAGCGTCGATCCTGCCGTCCTGCAGCAGCTTGGCCGACTCCACCGCCTTGATCTGTTCGGCCATGATGTCTTTCTCCCAATCCAATCCGGCGTTCTGAAGGGCGTCGATGGCATTACCCCGGTTACCCGAACCCGGATCGCCGATATTGACCCTCTTGCCTTTCAGATCTTCGATGGTCTTGATTCCCGCGTCATCGGCTGCTATCAGCGTGATCGATTCGGGATGAAGAGCGCAGACCGCTCTCAGTTTCTCCTGGGGTCCCGTGGATTCCCATTCGGCAAGACCTTCGTATGCCTGATACTGTCTGTCGGACTGGGCGATACCGAATTCCAGGTCCCCCGACAGCACGGCGTTGATATTGAATACGGAACCTCCGGTGGATTCCACCGTAACCTTCAGGCCGTATTCATCGTACTTTTTGTTCACGATGCGGCTAATGGCGCCGCCGGTGGGGTAATAGACCCCTGTCAGCCCTCCGGTGCCGATAGTGGCGAATCTTCTTTGAGGTTCGGCCGCGGCGGATTCCTCCGGGGCTTCCTTTTTACATCCTACCAAGCCGAATCCCAGGACCAGGACCAGTGCGATAATAAAAGCTTTTTTCAACATGAGAAAACCTCCTAATGGTATGAATTATTCTTGTTCGGTATTTTTTTCCTGTCAAGAAAAAAATGAAGATTTTTTCCATTATTAGTAAAAAAGCTTTGAGGAATGAGATTTTAAAATTTTCCATACTGAGATTCCAGGGGTACACCCGGATTCATCACTGCCTGAGAAAAAGTTGGCTTACACAAACCGGCGATTGACTTTGCTGCGCCGAGGGTGTTTCAGTAATCCAGATATTTCTGCCGGTCCCCTACCACCAACAGGGCTAGGGAAGAGATCAGGGGTGTCGTAACCACGGCGAAGAGGAACCACAAGAGTCCGTTTCGCCCCTTGGAAGAGGCCCATTTCCCCACCAGCAGACTTAATCCGATATTCAGCAGGATTCCGAAAAACCAACCCATATTCGACTCCTCAGAACTGAACCTTCGGCACCGTCATGGCTTCTTCCGGAACTTCGAAGTAATCCCGGGCTTCAAAACCGGCCCGGTTTGCCACGATGGAGCCGGGGAAGACACGAATTTTCGTGTTGAACACTCTCACGCTGTCGTTGTAGCGTTTTCGTGCTACGGCTATGCGGTTCTCCGTACCCGCAAGTTCGTCCTGCAGGCGGATAAAATTCTCGTTGGACTTCAGTTCCGGGTAGTTTTCCACAATCACCATCAGCCTGCTTAAGGCAGAATTGAGTTCCGTATAACCTTCAGCCGTTTCCTGCACCGATCCCGCTCCGGCGAGTCGTGCCCGGGCATCGGCGATGGCGGAAAAGACTTCCTGCTCCTGTCCGGCGAAACCCTTTACCGTTTCTACCAGGTTGGGAATTAAATCGCTTCTCCGTTGCAGCTGATTACCTACTTCGGACCAGGCCGCGTTGACCTCTTCGTCTATCACGATGATGGAGTTACGCGTCCTGATAAACCAGCTAAAAAGTATCACGATAATAACAACGACAATTAACAGGGGTACCGCTATACCCGCAGCTCTTTTCTTACTCATTCTAGGTCTCCGTTCTTACTAAATTATTAAAAGATTATTAAAATCCGCGGGAGGCACCGCCTCCGCCGAAACCGCCTCCGCTGAAGCCACCGAAGCCGCCCCCTCCGCCTCCGCCGAAACCGCCGCTGCGGAAGCCGGAGCTGCCGCCGGAACCGAAACCGCCGCCGTAAAATCCCCGGCGCCCAGCTCGCATGAAGAGGAGGGGCCAGATGAAGAAACGACCGCCGAAGATAAATAGGAAGAACAGGAAGCCCAGGATTTCCCCCAAACCGGGACCGGAAGATTCGCCGTTTCCTTCGTAGCGCCGGCTTTCCGAGAGATCCAGGGACCCCAGCTCTACCCCGGCGTCCTTGGCTATGATACCGGCTACGGCTTGCACACCTTTCAGCATACCGCTGCCGAATTCACCGTCCTGGAAATCGGGAAGCATGGAACGGTCCATGATGGAACCGGCCAGGCCGTCGGGAATAATCCCTTGAAGACCGTATCCTACTTCTATCCGGAATTTCCGTTCTTCCATAGCTAACAGAATCA
>JAFGDJ010000026.1 GCA_016932135.1 Spirochaetales bacterium
AGCCGTGGAAATTCCCGGTCCGCCGTAAGGAAGGCACAATTATATCGGACGCCTAGGGCGGCCAGGAGAACATCCGGGATCGTGTTTCCCGCGGAAAGGTTCGCCAACACCAGGTGTTTGAAAATACCGAAGGTCATCCGGTCGACTTCGGCGTAACGCGCGTTGGGATGTGATTCCAGGGTGTCGATAAACTCCCAGGCTTCCCTTATGTCCGACGGTTTTTTTAAAATCCGCCGATTCGTCACCAGGCGAAGAAATGAGGCGGCCACATGCGGACAGAAAAGAAAAGAATCGCTCCCCTCCAGAGTCTCAAGGATAACCTTTCGGGACTGATCGTGGGCGGGGCTGTCCTTCCTGAAAGCGTATACCCACAGGTTTACATCCCAAAGAATCATCGATAATACCCGCCGGCCTCACCATCACGGCCAAGGCGTTCCCAGGTGTACCCGGATTTCAAGCCTCCGGCGGCCGTGGAAACAGGCAGTTCCCGAAGAATACCGCCCTGTTTCATCCGAAGCTCTAACCCCTCGACGAGAAGGGCTGTCAGGGTGGTATGCTCCACCGCCGCCTTAATCTTCGCGGTGGACAGGATATCATCCGGAACGTTCAGCGTTGTTTTCATACAGATATATTACTATCAATACAGATATATGTAAAGATTTGTTTCCAAATCCCCAGGCCGGAAGATCCTTTCAATTGTCGCGGCTGTCTTCAAGCCGGCATCGGGAGACGGAAAACCCGACATAAGGATGCTTCGACAGGGAGTGAGTTTAAAAAAAGGCTTTCAGCGCTTCGGTATAGGGATGCCGGGCGATACCCTTTTCGGTTACGATGGCGGTGATCAGGCCGGCATCGGTCACATCGAAGGCGGGGTTGTACACCTTCACATCAGCCGGGGCCATCCTTCCGGCGTACCACATCTCGGTAACTTCCTCGGGATTCCGCTCTTCGATAACGATG
This sequence comes from Spirochaetales bacterium, assembly GCA_016932135.1. Lineage (GTDB taxonomy): Bacteria > Spirochaetota > Spirochaetia > JAFGDJ01 > JAFGDJ01 > JAFGDJ01. The sequence goes on from JAFGDJ010000026.1 coordinate 961, forward strand.
TCTTCTCCGGTGGCGCAGGAGAGGTCCACCGTGGAGAGAGGGGCGAAAACGTAAAAGGGTATGCCGTAGTGTTTCGCCAAGATCGCCACACCGGACGTACCTATCTTGTTGGCGCTGTCCCCGTTGGCGGCTACCCGGTCACAGCCCACCACTACCGCCTGAACCTTCCCCTGCTTCATGACGATGGAAGCCATATTGTCGCAGATCAGGGTTACATCGATCCCCGCTTCCATAAGCTCCCAGGCGGTAAGGCGGGCTCCCTGCAGCAGGGGACGGGTTTCGTCGGCGTACACCTTGAAGTCATACCCCCGCTGATGCCCCAGGTATATGGGCGCGGTGGCTGTGCCGTAGCGGGCCGTGGCAATGGTTCCGGCGTTGCAATGGGTCAGGAGCCCCCATCCCTTTTCAAGCAGGGTCAGGCCGTTTTCCCCCAGGGTGCGGCAAACCTCCTCGTCTTCATCGCGGATAGTTTCGGCTTCTTCCCTCAAGGCTGCCTTGATCTCCCCGGGCGGGCGCATTATCTCCGCGCGCAGCCGCCGTTCCATCCGGTCCAGGGCCCAGAAGAGGTTCACCGCCGTGGGGCGGGAGCCGGCCAGGTAGTCCTTCACCGGCAGGAATTCCTTCAGAAGGGCTTCCCCGTCGGCGGCCCGGGAATTCTTCACCCCCAGGTAGGCTCCGTAAGCCGCGGCGATGCCGATGGCCGGGGCCCCCCGGACCTTGAGCCGGCAGATGGCTTCCCAGATGCCCTTCCGGTCGGTGAGGCTGATAAAACGTTTTTCCGCCGGCAGCAGGGTCTGATCAAGGAGGATCAGAGCATCGTTGTCGTCGTCCAGCCTGACCGAGGGCTCAAGAAACATCTTATTCATACCGCACCCATCCTTCGTTTTTCACCGCTTCAGGATAACAATACTAAGGGAACTTCCAAGGTAATATTGAAGAAACAGTGATTTTCTTTTTTCAGGATTCTTATTATAGTATACTTATGACCTCCGCGTCCCTCCCCCTGGAATCAAAAGAACTTCTGGAACAACAGTACCTTCGCTGCCGTCCCGGTTATGAGGGGGTGATGAATACCCTGGTTCGCGACCTGCGCTCTTCCCTGGCGGAAGAGGGACTTTCCGTAACCCTCCGGCACAGGATAAAACAGTTTCCCAGCTGGTACGCCAAGGTGCTCAGGAACGCCGCTGCCGTCGGCGACGCCAAAACGGACAGAGTTCTTATCACGGATGTCCTGGGCATCCGGATTGTCTGCCCCTTTCTGGAAGAAGTTGAACTGGTATCGGGCTTGCTGGAACAGCTTTATACCATTCATGAATTCGAAAAGAAAGGCGCCGATTACCCGGCCTACCATTTCGGCTACGAGTCGGTACATTTTCTTATCCGGTTACCCGGGGAGTATCTTTCAGAAACGGCTCTCCCCGAGGATTTTAAGAAAAATCCCTTCTGCGAGGTGCAGGTCCGGACCATTCTGCAGGAGGCCTGGGCGGAGGTGGAGCATGAACTGGTTTATAAATCCGATTTTTCCCCGCTGGACGAGCCTTTAAAACGAAAACTCGCCGCCCTGAACGCCAACCTCACCCTGTCGGACATCATGTTTCAGGAAATCCGGGATTACCAGAAAGAACTGCATACGGCCTTAAGGCAGCGGCGGACCGATTTTTACAATCGCCTGCGGCAGGAAACCGGGGAAGGAAGCATCCTGAAAGAAAGCGCCGACCCGTCGGATATCCTTGCCCATGCCAGAGACACGGTGGACGACCTCCTTTTAAAGGGTCTTCTGCTCCACAACGCCGGCCGTTTCCAGGAAGCCGTGGCAATATATACAACGATTCTCGAAAGGGATGTAAGGAAGGACATTCAGTCCGTCATTCTGACCCACCGGGGAATGGCCTACTTTTCCGGCGGTATGTCCGCCGAAGCCCTGGAGGATTTCAACCGGGCCGTGGAACTGGATCCCCTCTATACCAAAGCCAGGTATTACAGGGCGGTTCATTCGAGAACCGTGGGGGATTTCCAGGCGGCCTTCAGGGACCTGGAGGAATGCCTCCGCCTGGCCCCTTTTGACCCCGAGTTCCTGACGGCCCGGGCGGAGACCTTTGCTTCAGAAGGAAATCCGAAGGCGGCCCGGGATGACTGCATGGCTGTCCTGCGGCTGGAGCCGGCCTTTAAACCCGCCTTAAGGCTGCTGAAGGAATTGGAAAGTCCCGGTTTTTTCTGAACTTATATAGATTTATAAATCTTTTCGGAGTAGACTCACCTTATGATCAACCGACAGCCTTCCTCATCCACCCTGCGGCGCCTGCTGGTTATCGCCTTTCCCATGGTGATATCCCAGGCTTCCGACACCGTCATGCTCTTCGTGGACCGGCTCTTTCTTTCCCGGCTGGGGGAAGCTTACCTGGCGGCATCCATGAGCGGCGGTCTTTCCCAGTTCATGATAAGTTCCTTTTTTATCGGTACCATAGGGTACGTTACCGCCGTGGTGGCCCAGTACTACGGTGCCGGCCGTCATGAAAAATGTGCCGAAGCAACCTTTCAGGCGGTGATGCTCTCTTTCATCAGCTACCCTATTCTGCTGGCCCTGTCCCCCCTGTTGAAGTATTTCTTTGCAGCCCTGGGGCAGTCTTCCCTGCAGGTGGAGCTGGCTTACACCTATTTTCATACCCTGATTTTCGGGGTGATCTTTCTGGTCCTGCGCCATGCCCTGACCGGTTTTTTCATCGGCATCGGCCGTACCACCATGGTCATGATCGCCAACGCCGTGGGAATGCTGGTGAATATCCCCTTGAATTATGTGCTGATCTACGGAAAACTCGGCCTTCCCGCCATGGGCCTGAAAGGCGCGGCGGTGGGAACCATTCTCGGCAACGCAACGATCTTCGTCATTCTTACAGCCTTTTACCTCCGGGGGAAAAACCGGACCGATTTCGCCACCCATCATTCCCTGGTCTTCCGGCCGAAGATCCTCAAGACCCTCCTGAAATTCGGCATTCCCGCCGGTTTCGAGATGTTCCTCAACGCGGCGGCCTTCAATCTCTTTGTCCAGGCCATGCACTCCTACGGCACCAGGGTGGCCGCGGCGGTGACCATCGCTTTCAACTGGGACATCGTGGCCTTTCTGCCCATGTTGGGGATGGGGCACGCGGTTACCGCCTTGGTGGGTCAGAACGTCGGAGCCGGCGATCCGGAAGAAGCAAAGCGGTCTGCCTATACAGGCTTAAAGACGGCCTGGGTCTATTCCGGCAGCATGGTGCTCCTCTTCGTCTTTGCCGCCCGATCTCTGGTTAGAGTATTTCTTCCCGGGATGGATGGTGGAGGGGCCGATATCGCGCCCCTGGCGGTGACCATGCTGCGCCTGGCGTCCCTGTATATTCTGGCGGATTCGGCCCAGCTCGTTTTCGTGGGAGCCCTGCGGGGAGCCGGGGATACCCGCTGGGTGATGATCGTTTCCGTGACCCTGCACTGGATCTTTGCCGCCGCGGCCCTGGTGCTCATAAAAGTACTGCGGGTCGATCCGGTGGCGGCGTGGCTCTGCTTTATCAGTATGATTATCCTCATGGGCATCACCTTTTTTTTCCGATTCAAAAGCGGGAAATGGCGGGAAATCCGGATGATTGACCACGAACGGGAAAGCCCGGACTACCGGTACAACACCGGCGCCTGCCCGGAGATGATGAACGAAGAGCCGGTGGAAGGGGGGGAATAAAACCTTGCTTTTGAAAAAGACCTCCTTTATAATGGGAAAGAGCTAAAAATACATTTCCTGTTTTCGCTGTCCCGCAGCGCCGCTTTACCATCTGAAAACAGACAGGAGAGGGACGCATGAAGCGGATAGTGTATTGTTTTTTACTGATCTTTCTGATATCCGGAGGATCAGCCTTTTCCAACGATCAGGAAAAACCCCGGGTGGGAATCCTCCAATTCAGCGCGAAAAACGTCTCCGAGGTGGAAGCCGACGCCGTGGGAGAATTGTTTTCATCCGAACTGGTCATGACCGGACAGTTCGACGTGGTGGACCGGAACAATGTCGAGAGCCTGCTCACCGAAATGGACTTCCAGATGAGCGGGTGCACCGATTCCTCCTGCGCCGTGGAGATCGGCCAGATCCTCAGCCTGGAGTACATGGTCTACGGTTCGGTCATCAAGCTGGGGGAGATCTTCGCCATCAACGTTCAGATGATCAATGTCGGCACCGCCCAGATCGTCAATACCGGCCGGGAACAGTTCAAATCCATCGAAGAAGCCTATGACGTTATTCCGAAATTGGTGAAAGCCTTTGTGGGGACCTTCGGCGGGGGAGAGTACGTTGCCCCGGTAACAGGTGAAGATGTCGGTAAAACTGTCTCAAAACGAAAGACCCTCGGCATGATCGCCTTTTTCGGCGGTATAGCCCTGGGCGGCGGGAGCGTCTGGCCGTGGTTTAAAGCAAACAACTTAGCATACTTTATCAATTCCGCCTACGATAATTATCACACGGCCGATTATGACGAGTACGAACAGTATAAACAGGAATATCTTGATGCAATCTCAATAAAGAACACCTGGCTTTTTTCCGCTCTGGCCGCGTCGGTCGTCGGCGGGGCCGCGATTATTACCGGGTCTATTCTCTGGTTCGGCCCGGAGACGCAAGGTCCTTCCGGTGAAGAGGCTGCGGAGCTAGGCTTTATTGCCCGACCCATTCCCGGCGGTATATACCTGCAGGTGGAGTACTGATATGAAACATACAATAATAAAGAGCGTATGTATCGCTGCAGTAAGTTTCAGTATACTTATCCTGGCCTCATGTGATGACGATTTCTGGACTCTTTCACCTACTCTGGACAATCCCTGGGACCCGGATAACCCGAATTACTCAATCCCCGAGGTTCCTACCGACGGACTGCTCGCCGAGTACCTGTTCACCGGGAATATAAATGATTCAAGCGGGAACGGGAATAATTTAACCGGAACTGTCGGAACCTATGTGGACGACCGTTTGGGAAATGCTGACTCGGCTCTCGGTTTTGACGGAACGGATGATTACCTCGTTTTCCCAAGCTCAGATACCGGAAAATTCGTACCAAATGGAAACATGACAATATCTTTCTGGTTCAAATCAGCCGTTAATAACGGAACGATCTTTGGTCATTCCAGTTTTTACGATGCCTATGGATGGAAGCTTTGTACAGCCCTTAATACAAGCGATCTCGAATTCTCTTCCGACAGACTTAGCGACGAAGTATCCGTTGGAGAAAGTGCTGTAAATGGCTACTGGCATCATGTTCTTCTGATGAATGACGGTTCTTTCATACGTTTTTACCTTGACGGCGAGAGTCAATATTTAAAGTTCGGAACAGCCGAGATAGAATACAGCACGACTCAGGATGAGCTCTATTTCTTTATAGGGGCGCGATATACTAACTGGGTCGGCGAAACCGCAACTTTGGGTCGCTTTTTTACCGGGGTCCTTGACGACATCCGTATATACGACAGGAACCTTACCGAAGATGAAATAAAAGCCCTGACTATTGAAGGGCTTATCGACTGATTATAACCCGGCTTTGAATCGGGATAACCGATATCTGTAGCTGCTCAAAGCCTTCAAGGAGCAGTG
>JAFGDJ010000184.1 GCA_016932135.1 Spirochaetales bacterium
AGAACCGAGCACGTTCTTCTTCAAGGAACTCCTTTAGAGGCCGGTTTCACGGAAGAGGGGGATAAGCTGATCAACCGAATCGGCGTGTCGGCGGATCAGGGGGAAGAGATCCTTCTGGTGAAATACTGCGCCTACGCTTCCAGTCGGGAACCCGGGGAGAAAGATCCTCTGGCGGTGGTACGCGCAGAAACCGCCCGGGCCGTTTCTACGGGGACGGAAACCCTTTTGCGGGAACACCGGGAGTATCTTGCCCGGTTCTGGGAACGTTCCGATATCCGGATTGAAGGGGACGAGGTGTTGCAGCAGGGCCTGCGGTTCAATCTGCTGGCCCTGCTGCAATCCGCCGGCCGGGACGGTATCCGCAGTATCGCGGCGAAGGGTCTGTCCGGGGAAGGCTACGAGGGCCATTATTTCTGGGACACGGAGATCTATGTCCTTCCCTTTTTTATTCACACTTTTCCCGACATCGCCCGGGCCCTCCTGCTGTACCGGTACAGTATCCTCGATAAGGCCCGGGAGCGGGCGGCGGTGCTGAGCGAGCAGGGGGCTCTTTTCCCCTGGCGCACCATCGCCGGGGATGAAGCGTCGGCCTATTTTCCCGCCGGCACGGCGCAGTACCACATCAACGCGGATATCGTCTACGGCCTGGAAAAGTACTACCGGGCCACCGGAGACACGGCTTTCTTAGGGGACTACGGAGCGGAGATTGCCTTTGAAACCGCCCGGCTGTGGATGAGCCTGGGGGATTTCGTTGAAAGCCGGGGGGGGAAGTTTTGTCTGAATTGTGTCACCGGTCCGGACGAGTATACCGCTTTGGTAAACAATAACCTGTATACAAACATCATGGCCCGGGGAAACCTGGAGTTCGCCCTGAAGGCGGCGGAATATCTGAAAAAGGAAGCCCCGGAACGATGGGAGCTCCTGAAAAAGCGGCTGTCTCTGGCGGAAGAAGAATTGAAAAGCTGGCGGGCGGCTATCGACAATATGTATCTTCCCTATGACAGCGAAAGAGGGATCCATCCTCAGGATGATTCTTTTCTCGATAAGGAGATCTGGGATTTTCAGAACACCCCTCCGGAAAACTATCCCCTGCTGCTCCATTATCATCCCCTGGTGATTTACCGGCACCAGGTGTTGAAGCAGCCCGACGTGGTGCTGGCCATGTTTCTCCAGGGAAGGCATTTTTCCCGGGCGGATAAACGGAGGAATTTCCTCTATTACGATCCCCTGACCACCGGAGATTCCTCCTTAGGGCCCTGTATTCGAAGTGTCGCCGCGGCGGAACAGGGGGACACTTCTCTGGCGTATACCTATTTCATGACCACTGCCCGGATGGACCTGGATGACGTGAACGGAAACGTGAAAGACGGCGTTCATACCGCCGCCATGGCGGGAACCTGGATATCCATTGTTTACGGTTTCGGCGGGATGCGAAAAAAGGACGACCAGTTGTTCTTTGACCCGAAACTGCCGAAGGCCTGGAAGGCGTTGGAGTTCCGGGTGCGGTACAAGGCCAATGAACTGGCCGTTTTCCTCACCGAGAAAGAGGTCCGTTATTCCCTGCTGGAAGGGGAGGGCGTAACCTTTTATCATCAATACACCCCGGTTACCCTTTCTTCCGGTGCATCCCGGACCCTTTCCCTCATGCCGCGGCTTGAAGGAATCCTCTTCGATCTGGACGGGGTGGTGACCGATACGGCGGAGCTTCATTATCGGGCATGGAAACGCCTCACCGAGGAACTGGGAATCCCCTTTGACCGGCGGGTGAATGAGGAACTCAAGGGTATCGGCCGCCGGGAATCCTTTAAGATCATCCTGCATCACGCCGGGATTTCCATGACGGAGGGGGAGATCGCTTTGCGTATAGAGGTGAAAAACGGATACTACGGGGAGCTGTTACGGGAGATGACACCCAAAGATATCCTTCCCGGGGTGATGGAATTCCTCAAGGATCTGAAAAGCCGAAAAATTAAAACCGCCCTGATATCCGCCAGCAGAAACGCTCCTTTTATTGTGGACCGGTTAGGCCTGAGGGAGTTCTTCGACGCCACGGTGTCTCCCGACGAAGTCGTCATCGGTAAACCGGACCCGGAGATCTGTTTCGTCGCCGCGGAAAAGCTCCGTCTTCCCCTGAAGCATTGCGCGGGCATCGAAGACGCCGCCGCCGGTATCGGCGCCATTCGATCAGCGGGCATGTTCTCCGTGGGGATCGGGCCGGCGGCCGCCGGGGCGGATCTGTCTTTAGCCGGAACGAAAGAGTTGACCTTTGAAGCCCTGGAAAAAGCTTTTCTGAAGAGATGGGGCTGGAATCCCGCATAAATGATTTGACAGCACCGACAGGAGGGGTTACAATACGTAATGCACACGGTTGCGTAAATATGTTATGACTATTAAAGAACTAGCAAAGCTGGCCGGAGTAAGCCATTCCACCGTCTCACGAAGCCTCAATGACAATCCAAGCATATCTTCCGAAACAAAGGAGCGCATCAGAGATCTGGCGGATAAGCATAATTTTGCCTTCAACGCCAGCGCCAGAAGTCTCAGTACACGAAAAACCGGCACCATCGGTATTATCTTTCCCGAGCTCTATGATCATTACAGGAATCTGCAATACCTGGGACTGCTTCTCAACAGTCTTCGTTTCACCTTGGAAAAAGAAGACTACGACAGTATCGTTACCTTTCCGGTGAATTCCCACAGCGGGCAAAGTAATATTCGAAAACTCATCCGGCAGAAAAAGGTCGACGGTCTTATCCTGGTGATTACCGACATCGGGGAGGAAGACTGGGATATCCTTCGGCTTTCCACCATTCCCACGATTTCTCTTCACTTCAAATGGAAAAACCACCATTATCAGGAGATCGACTATATCTATACGGATCACTGCCGAGGCGGTTACCTGGCCACGGAACATCTGATAAAACACGGCCGAAAGAATCTTATCACCCTCTCCGAAGTGGGGGATTTTATTGAATATAAGGAACGAACGAAAGGCTTTCTGCAGGCCCTGGAAACGGCTGCTCTGCCGGTGGGTGATAAGGCGGTCTTTGCCGGAACCTGTTCCTTTGAATACGGGTATTATTTTGTGAAGGAGAATCGTTCCCTCCTGTCAAGGGTGGACGGTATCTTTGCCCAGGCGGATTTTACGGCTTTAGGCTGTATTGAAGCTCTCAAGGAGCTGGGCATCCGGGTACCGGAAGATCTGGCGGTGGTAGGGTATGATGATATTGAGATAGGAAAGTTTTTTCGGCCCCACCTGACAACCATACATCAGCCCCGGGAACGGCACACCAAGCTGGCTTGTCAGAGGCTTATTGCCCTTATCAAGGGAGAAGAGGCCACCGAGGACAGGCTGCAACAGGTTATCGAGCCGTCTTTGGTGGTTCGTGAATCCTGTGGGGCCTTGAAGTGATGGGGATTTCTCGAAGCGGAGGTTCAAAGACCCCGGTGTTGTGTCGCGCGGGTTGGGACGGATGAAGGCTATGACGGGAGCATGGTGGAAGGAAGGGGTGGTTTATCAGATCTATCCCCGAAGCTTTCTCGACAGTAACGGTGACGGTATAGGAGACCTGAAGGGAATCATTAAGAAGCTGGATTATATCCGGGATCTTGGGGTGGATATCCTTTGGCTCAATCCGGTTTACGCCTCTCCCAATGACGACAACGGCTACGATATCAGCGACTATCAGGATATCATGAATGAACTGGGTACCATGAAGGACTGGGAGAATCTCCTGGCGGGTATCCATGCCCGGGATATGCGGCTCATCATGGATCTGGTGGTCAATCATACCTCGGATGAACACCCATGGTTTCTGGAATCCCGATCTTCTAAGGATAATATGTACAGGGATTATTATATCTGGCGACCCGGGGATGGAAGAGAACCGAATAACTGGGTTTCTTATTTTTCGGGGTCCGTCTGGGAGTATGAAGAGATAACCGGTGAATATTATCTGCATCTTTTTACCAAAAAACAGCCGGATCTCAATTGGGAAAATCCCCGGGTGCGGGAAGATATCTACGACATGATGCGTTGGTGGCTGAACAAGGGAATCGACGGTTTCCGGATGGATGTGATTACCATGATTTCCAAGGCGCCTGGACTGCCTTCGGTTGAACCGGTTATTCCGGGGGTCTACGTGGACGGCTCCCGGTATTATGCCAATGGACCGAGAATTCATGACTATTTGAAGGAAATGAAAAGAAAGGCCCTGGCGGGTCGGGATGTGATGACCGTGGGTGAGGCACCCAACGTAAGCCCCGAAACGGCCTTGTCCTATGTGGGCGGTGAAGATCCCGAAATGGACATGTTGTTCCAATTCGAATTGATGGATCTAGACCGGGGGCCGGGCGGGCGTTTTGACAGTATTCCCTGGAAGCTGACGGATATGAAGCGGATTATCGAGAAATGGCAGACTACTCTCCATGGAAAGGGCTGGAACAGCAATTACCTGATGAATCATGACCAGAGCCGGGCCGTGTCACGGTTCGGCAACGACAGGGAATACCGGGTAGAGAGCGCCAAACTCCTGGCGACGTTGACCATGACGCTGGAAGGAACCCCCTATGTCTATCAGGGAGAAGAAATCGGCATGACCAATGCCGCCTTCGAAACCATCGAGGATTACCGGGACGTGGAAATCTTAAATCATTATCGGGAGCATATCCGACAAGGGAAGAATGAAGATGACCTGCTCTCCGGATACCGCGCCCGGGGCCGGGATAACAGCAGGACACCCATGCAGTGGGACAGTTCGCCGAACGGCGGGTTCACTTCAGCGAATCCCTGGATCAAGGTGAATCCAAATTATCCGGAGATCAATGTGGCCGCCGACCTGGCCAGTGATTATTCAATTATCCGTTTTTACAGGAATCTTATCAAACTCAGGAAATCCAGTGAAAGCCTGATCTACGGGCGTTTTCAGCTTTTAGATCGGGATAATCCCCACACTTTTTGTTACCTCCGAGAGGGAAGGGGAGGGGATTATTTTATTGCGTTAAACTTTTCCGATACTCCCCGGGAAATTGAGGTTGACGGAAAGGTTGAATTCAGCGGGGAGTGCCTGCTGTCAAATTATACGGGGCCTTATTCCACCACCGTGGATGATCCCCTGCGTCCCTGGGAAGCCAGGGTCTATCAGGGGAGGAGGAAGTAAAACAGGAAATCTTCGACCCCTGGTGGTCGAAAAAAAATAAGAGGAGTTGAGTATGAAAAAAACAATTTTTACCGTGATCGTACTGCTGCTCGCTGTGTCTTTTGTTTTTATTGGCTGTAAGAAACAAGAGGAAGCTGAAGCTGCTCCGGCGGCGGAAGATCCCTATGCTACAGTCCGAGGCACAGTGGTCACCATGGCGGGTCCATTTACCGACAACGATGCCATTAAATTCGATGAATCGATAAAAGCTTTTGAGGAAATGACCGGCATCGACATTCAGTACGAAGGATCCAAGGAATTCGAGGCCTCCATCGGTATCGCCATCGAGGGCGGCAACCCCCCGGATATCGTCGACTTTCCCCAACCCGGCCTTCTGGCCAACTTTGTGGAAAAGGGCTATGTCATCGACCTGAACAAGGTTCTGGATATGAACAAGGTGAAGTCCAACTACATTCAGAGCTGGCTCGATATGGCCACCATGGATTCCCCCGACGGGCCTATCATGGCGGGGATCTGGGGTCGTGTTAACGGCAAATCCCTGGTCTGGTACAACAAGAAAGCCTTCGATGCTGCCGGGTACAAGGTTCCCACAACCTGGGAAGAACTGGTAGCCCTGCAGAAGACCATCCTGGCCGACGGCGACAGCCCCTGGGCCGTGGGGATCGAGTCCGGTGCCGCTACCGGCTGGCCCATGACCGACTGGGTTGAGGAGATGATGCTCCGCACTACAAGCCCGGAAAACTACGACCGCTGGGTCGCCGGGGAACTGAAGTTCGACTCTCCCGAAGTCCGCAAGGCTATCAAAGCCGTGGCCGACATCTGGTTTGCCGACGGCATGGTCTACGGCGGCCGTAAGGCTATCGCCACCACCAGTTTCGGAGACGCCCCCAAGGTGATGTTCGAGAATCCTCCCAAGGCCTGGCTGCACAAACAGGGCAACTTTATTACCACTTTCTTCCCGGAGAACCTGAAAGCCGGAGAAGATTACGATTTCTTCTACCTTCCCAGTGTCGACCCGGCTTACGGACGGCCCGTGCTGGTAGCTGGAGACATCTATGCCATGTTCAAGGACCGCCCGGAAGTCAGAATGGTTATGCAGTACTTTGCCACCGGCGCTTCCGTGGAAGGCTGGGTACGAGCGGGCGGAGCTATTTCTCCCCACAAGGATTCCCAGCTCTCCTGGTACTCCAACCTGGTTGACCGGAAGGTCGCCGAAGTTATTCAGAACGCCACCAGCGTACGGTTTGACGGTTCCGACCTGATGCCCGGCGCCGTGGGTGCCGGTTCCTTCTGGAAAGAGATGACTGCTTACGTTTCCGGGGCAAAATCCCTGGACGAGGCCCTGAAAGCCATCGACGCTTCCTGGCCGAAATAAGGTCTGCCGGCAGGAAATCTGTTCATTCATGAGGGAGCAGGGGCGAATTCCGTCCCTGTTCCCGATTTTCGGGCAAAGGTATTGTATGCTTCATTAAGCTTTTTTTAAAAGGAGGCAGGTATGAGCAGAAAAATATCCGATTCCAGACACCCTATCGTCCTCATCCTCATGGTGATTGTAACGGCGGCGGTGCTGATTGGCGGCTTTCTACTTTTACAAAACATGCAGGAAATGAAGGTCCTGATGACCATCTTCGCGGTGCTGTGGGGAGTCGGTTCGGTAGCCCTGCTCTACTATGTCCTCAACGCCATCGCCCAGACCATGCCCCGGAAAATCCGTTCCGCTGCGGTAGCCATCGTTTTTGCCGGGCCGGCGGTACTGATTCTTTTCTGGGCTCTGGTTCTTCCCACCCTGCGCTCCCTGCGGTTAAGCTTTATGGGAGCCAACGGAAAAAACTTTATATTTCTGGATAATTATAAATTCGTTTTTACCGACCCTATCATGCTGGAAAGTTTCCGGAACAACCTGCTCTGGATGATTTTCGGAACCTCCGCCTGTGTCATCCTCGGGCTTATCATTGCCGTTTTAGCGGATAAAAGCCGACACGAGAAGCTTTTTAAATCCCTCATTTTTATGCCCATGGCCATTTCCTTTGTCGGCGCCGGTGTTATATGGAAATTCATCTACGCGTATAAAGGAGAAGGCATAAATATTACCGAAATCGGTTTGCTCAACGCCATTGTCACCGGCCTGGGGGGGGAAGCCCAGGCGTGGCTCCTTGTGCCTTTTTGGAATAATTTTCTTCTCATTATCATCATGGTCTGGCTTCAGACCGGATATGCCATGGTTATTCTTTCCTCTGCCATAAAGGCAATCCCCGAGGAACTCAATGAAGCGGCCCGGGTGGATGGAGCAAATGCCTTCCGCATTTTCTTCTCTATCACCATTCCAAATATTCTGCCCACGATTATTACCGTGACAACAACCATTCTTATTTTCAGTCTTAAACTCTTTGACATTGTCAGGGTAATGACGGGAGGCAACTTTGGAACCAACGTTATCGCCAATGAATTCTATCTGCGCCAGTTTACCTACGGACACTCCGGTCAGGCTTCGGCCATCGCTGTGGTCTTGCTGTTGGTTATCATTCCGGTGATAACCTACAACCTGCGGCAGTTCAGGCAAAGGAAGGTATTCAAATGAAGAAGACAAAGCAAGGAAAAGGGATCTCTACCCGACGGCCCCTGGTGGAAATCATTCTCATAGCCATTATCCTGGTGTGGACCGTCCCGACCCTGGGGGTTTTTATAACCTCCTTTCGGGATTCCCGGGACATCTACGGCTCCGGCTGGTGGACCGTTTTGCCTCATAAAGCCCTGGTGAAGACCGAGGAGTTCGAACTCCCCGAGGATACCGACCCCAATGCCCCGGTAACCCTGGAAGGGTATACGGCCAGCTTTGAGGAATGGCGGCAGGGAATTCTCCTGGAAGACGGCAGAACCCTCAGGTGGTACGGGAATAAACGTTCCAGGAAGATCGAGGTTTACGAAGAAAAGTGGATCGGCTTTGGGGCCAACCTGACGCTGAAAAACTACAAGGACGTGCTCACCGGCGGTACGGTGGATTATATCGACGCCCAGGGAAACACGATTTCCCGACAGGGGAATGATTTCTCCAACGCCGTATTGAATTCCGTTGCCGTCAGTGTTCCCGCGACGATCATTCCCATTCTTATCGCTGCTTTCGCCGCCTATGCTTTCGCGTGGATGGAATTCCCCGGTCGGAAGCCCCTCTTCGTCATGGTGGTGGCCCTGCTGGTGGTACCCCTGCAGATAGCCTTAATTCCTGTTTTACGGGATTTCACCCGCTGGGGTTTAAACGGTACCTTTGTGGCCATGTGGCTGGCCCATACCGGGTTCGGTCTGCCCCTGGCGGTGTACCTGCTGTACAACTATATCAGTTCCCTCCCCCGGGACATCTTCGAGTCCGCCTATCTGGACGGGGCGACCCCTTTCGTGACCTTTATCAAGCTGGTGCTTCCCCTTTCCATACCGGCTTTGGCCAGTTTCGCCATCTTTCAGTTTCTCTGGGTCTGGAACGACTACCTGGTGGCCCTGGTATTCCTGGGGGATAAAAACAGGGTCGTCACCAGCGCCCTGGCCGCCATGGTGGGTGAAAAGGGACAGGACTGGCACCTCTTAACCTCCGGGGCTTTTTTAAGCATGATCCTGCCCCTGGCGGTGTTCTTCGGGCTGCAGAAATTCTTTGTCCGGGGGCTCATGGCCGGTTCGGTGAAGGG
>JAFGDJ010000185.1 GCA_016932135.1 Spirochaetales bacterium
AAAAAGGAGTAGAAACATATGGAAAACAAGAATTTTCCAACGCTCTTCAGTCCTCTAGGCATAGGTAACTTCACCGTAAAAAACCGGATCGCCATGGCACCGACCGATATAAGTTCGGCCAACGCGGACGGGTCGGTAAACCAGCGGGTTATTACCTTTCACGAAGAAGTGGCGAAGGGCGGAACCGGCTTCATCATCGTCGGGGCGAGTACCCCGGACAAGGCAACCGGCCGCCCGACGGCTACATGTATTGCCCTGGATGAGGATCCCCTTATTCCTGGACTGGCTTCCCTGGCCGAAGGGATGCATCGACACGGCGCCAGGTGCGCCGTCCAGATACAGCATCCCGGACGACAGGCAGCCTGGCCGAGGAAGGGACTCTTCTCGGCGACCGACATGGTGGCGCACCTCCCAGGATCAGCAGGACATGAAGTCGTCTACGCGGACAGCTTCGCCCAGGGAAAATCGATCAGGGAACTTTCGATCGAGGAGATCTACGATCTTATCGAGAAGTTCGGGGAAGCGGCCTGGCGATGCCAGCAGGCGGGATTCGACGCGGTGGAACTCCACGGAGCCCACGGTTATCTTATCGCCCAGTTCATGACCCCCTTTGTGAACAAGAGAAACGATCGATTCGGTGGGACCTTCATCGACCGCATGAGGTTTCCCCTGGAAATAATCGACAGGATAAAACTGAAATGCGGTCCCGATTATCCCGTCGGGATCCGGTACTCCGCCGTGGAATATGTTGACGGTGGCAGGGAACTGGAAGAAAGTGTCCGGATCGCCGAACTCATGGAGAAACACGGCGCAGCCTGGATCGACGTGTCCATGGGCATCTTCGAAGCTCCGGGACCGACCATGGACCCGATGTACTATCCTCAGGGATGGGCAACCTTCGCCGCCGAGGAAATGAAAAAGACCGTCCACATCCCGATCATTACAACCCACAGCCTCAGGGATCCCAAGTTCTGCGAACAGATCCTCGCCGAAGGAAAAGCCGACATGGTCGGCCTGTCGCGGCAGCTCGTGGCCGATCAGTACTGGGCCAATAAGGCGGCCCGGGGAGAATCCGAAAATATCCGGAAATGCATATCCTGCCTGGTGGGCTGCTGGCAGGAATCCCTCATGATCAAGCGTGAAATGCGCTGCGCCATCAACCCGGCGGTCGGTGATGAACGGTTCATCCATGTCGAGCCGGCGAAGAAAGTCTACCAGGTGGCCGTTGTCGGAGGCGGCCCCGCCGGCATGGAAGCCGCGCGGCTTGCCGCAATCCGCGGCCATAAGGTGACCATTTTCGAGAAGTCAAAAGAACTTGGCGGCGCAATCCTGTACTGTTGTACCGTGCCGGGATTCGCAAAAATGAAATGGTACGCCGACTGGGAACGGAGACAGATCGCCAAGCTCGGCGTCGAGGTAAAGTACGGTACGGAGCCCGGTATCAAAGACCTCAAAGCCTTCGATGTCGTCCTCGTCGCCTCCGGCGCCAAGAACGTGAAACCGGACATTCCTGGGATAAACAACGATTTCGTCCTAGCCTACCAGGACGTTCTCCGGTGCACGACCAAATCCTGTGAATACTGGCCGGAAGGGGGAAAGGAACCCCCTGTCGAGACCGGCGATACCGTTCTTATCTGGGGCGATTATTTCGGTACTATCAACGCCGCCGAAAAACTCGGCCAGAAAGGGAAAAAGGTCTACATCGTCACCGAGAACAAGGAATTCGCTGAATGGTACGACCCGGTCCACCGGGACGTCATGATGAAACGGTTCAACGGAAACAACGGTGAAGGCCTGAACATGAAAGCCTTTGCCCACCCGGTCACCTTCCTGAACAACTCCACCGTGGTGGAGATCGGCACGAAAGGTGATGTAATCGTTATGGACAGCGCGTTCAACCGGACCACGGTAAAGGTGGATAACGTCGTCCTCTCCCTGGTGGAGCGGGATGAAAGCGTGTACCAGGACTGTCTTAAAGAAGGAATCCCGGTGCAGGAAATAGGCGACGCTCATTTCGTGAAAAATCTCCGCCATGCCGTATTCGAGGGAGCAAACGCGGCACTGACTCTCGATGAAGACCTGACCTTAAACGCCAACCGTACCCTCGTCTCAAACCTGCCGACGGACGACAGGATGAAATAAAAAAAAGAATACAAGTAATAAGGAGGTGATCTGGAAAAAAGGAGTGAGAAGACCATTTTTCTAAAAATCAAAAATATTTTTCAGGAGGCTTAAAGATGACAAAGAAAAGAACGAAGGTAATCGGAATCGCGATCTGTATTCTGATTATGTTCACCCTGACCGTCAATGCGGGCGGGCAGAAAGAGGAGGAAGGCCCCGGACTGCCGGTAGTCGGTATTTCCACCGGTTCTTCCGGGACATCCTGGCGTAACATTATGATCGACGGTCTTGATTCTGTCGGAAAAGAGTATGTCCAGGCGGGTAAAATCGCCAGCTACAAGATCGTCAACAACGTTACCAACGGTGATGCCACGGAACAGGCAAACATTCTTCGCGACTTCATCTCCGAGGATGTGGACATTATCCTGGTAAATCCGAACTCCCCTGACGCTCTCAATGGAGTCATAGCCGAAGCACAGGACGCGGGAATTCTCGTCGTGTCCTACGACGCTACGGTTACGGCACCGGAAGTGTTGAATGTAACCCTGGATCATTACGCCTGGATGAAGAAGAACGTAGAGTTCATAGCTTCCACGCTGAAAAGCGGAAATATGATCCAGATCTACGGTCTCGAAGGTCACCCGGCGAACAACGACCGGATCCGAGCCACCAGCGACGTTCTGGCCAAGTATCCCGACATCAAGCTGATTGCCAACACCAGCGGTTACTGGGACCAGACCAAAGCCAAAGAGGTTACCACCCAGATCATCGGGTCGGGACAGCCTATTGGTGGCGTTATCACCCAGGACGGAATGGGCTTCGGAACCCTGGCGGCTTTTCTCGACGCGAACAAGCTCCCAAAGGTTATGTTCGGTGACCCGGGAACCGCCTTTTTCAAGGAATGGAAGAAACTGAGAGATCAGGGTGCCGATTTCAAAGCCTGTGCCCAGCCGAATCCCCCGGGAATAGGCGGGACCGCCTTCAGAATGGCGCTGCAGCTCTACAATGGGAAGGAATTCAAACCCGGCATCCTCAAGGACTGGACATACTTCTACAAGGTCGGAATGTTCATCACCGATGCGAACTTCGATGAGGGATGGGCCCTTCTCAAGGATAAGCCGGACGATTACCTCCTGACGGAAATCATGCCCGAGGACCAGGTAACGGCACTCTTCCAGTAGACTGGCAAGGGAAACAACAACAGATTAGAATGAACGGAGACAGGTTTTCCTGTCTCCGTCACCTTATTTCTAGGATGGTTGATAAAAGTGGTTGTACTTGAAGCAAAGGGAATAAAAAAGCATTTCGGCGGCGTCGTCGCCCTGGCGGATGCGAACCTAATCTGCAGGAAAGGAAAGATTACCGGTCTCCTTGGAGCCAACGGTTCCGGGAAGAGCACCATGTCAAAGATAATCAGCGGGGTCTACAGCGCGGACGGCGGAGATATCCGTTTCAAGGGGGAACAGGTAAAATATCGGAATCCGAATGAGGCTCAGAAAAACGGTATAGCCATGGTCTTTCAGAACCTCAGCCTCGTTCCGGATCTTACCGTCTGGCAGAACATCGTTCTGGGAGCGGAAGAAAAGAAGCGGCTCTTTTTGAATAACGAGGCATCGAGGATTATCTCCCGGAATATCATCGACAAACTTCTCCCCGGTCTGGATATCAACCGGATGATCTACGAACTCAATCCCGGAGAGATGCAGATCGTCGAGATAGCGAAAGCCGTCTCGGCAAAACCGGAACTCCTCATCCTTGACGAGCCGACCGCCGCCCTTGAACAGGCGGAGGTCAAGAGCCTGTTCACATACATGCGGTCCCTGGTTGAACAGGGAGTATCAATCATCTTCACCTCTCACAGGCTCTGGGAAGTCATGGAAATATGTGACGACATCGTCGTTTTCCGCAACGGAACGAACGCGGGACACATTGATTTCGAGACGGAAGAAAAAGATCCTGAAAAGCTGATCCGGTACATAACTGGCGGCATCAAGGAAATCAAAATAGAAAAAGACCGAAACACCCTTTCGGGAAACCCGGTGCTACAGGTACACCACCTTTCATACGGCGGCATCCTGAAGGATATTTCCTTCGAACTGAGAAAGGGGGAAATCCTGGGAATCGGGGGACTCGCCGGGCAGGGACAGCACGAATTGATGCTGCTGCTGGCGGGCAATTACCCGAAAGCCGTCTGTTGTGCCGAATTGAATGGTAAACCCATTAACCTCACTAAACCGGTGAATGCCATAAGAAACAACATCCTGCTTGTTCCGGGGGACAGACAACTGGAGGGTCTTTTTCTCAACCACCCGGTATTTACGAATCTCATCTTTCCGAAGATGGGATTAAAGAAACAGCCTTTCATTACACCAAGGAAAATGTACAAAGAGGAATGTGAACGGACCATCGCAAGGCTGTCAATAAAGACCGACGGCCTGGACATCCCTGTCAGAACACTGTCGGGGGGCAATCAGCAGAAAATCGTCGTGGGGAAATGGCTGCCCTTCGACGTCAATGTCCTTCTCCTGGCGGATCCCGCCAAGGGAGTCGACATCGGTGCCAAGCAGGACCTGTATGCATACATCATTGAACAGGTAAAGAAGGAGCGAATGAGTGTCATCCTGTACGCCAGCGACAACCAGGAGCTCATCGAGTACTGTGACCGGGTGCTGATTATGTACGAAGGCCGTATTGTTAGCACTATTGAGGAGAATGACATAAACGAAGACAGAATTATATCCGCTTCCATGGGGATAGGTCGAACCGAAGGTGAACGGCATGAATAAGACAACCGAAAAAAAACAGACATCCTCTTTCATGAATAACATGGTAAAGAGGCCGGAATTTTCAATCCTGGTAATCCTGGTTGTTATGATCACCCTGACCGCCCTGCTTCAGAAAAACTTTTTCTCGATAAAATCGATAGTCAGAAACATCAACGCCTTTACACCCCTCATTCTGCTGACCATGGGTCAGGCGGTAGTCATCATTGCCGGGGGGATAGACCTGTCGGCCGGGCCAGCCTTGTCCCTTCTTACATGTGTTCTCACCTTCATCATGAAAGAGGGATCTCCCGTGACCGGTGTATATGCCCTGGTCATTACCTTCGCCGCGGCGGTCCTCCTGGGGATCATAAACGGTATCGGTATCGGATACCTTCGAATACCCCCGGTTATCGCGACCTTCGCGACGTCTTTCATGTGGCTCGGAACGGCTCTGTTCATTCGACCGACCCCGGGTGGTGAGACGGTGAACTGGTTTAATGCCTTCTACAGTTTCCGTTCTCTCGAGAACGTACCCCAGGTAATCAGAACAATCGGAGACATTATTCCCCCTGCCTTAGTTCTCGTATTACTGGGCTGTTTCTTCTGGTACATCCTGAGCCGGACCAGGACCGGCCGGTATATCTATGCCGTCGGGAGCAGCCTTGAAAGTGCTTACGAGAGTGGGATAGACACCGCTTTGGTACAGACATCGGCTTATATCATCAATTCCGTCTTCATCTTTCTTACCGCTTTGTTTTTTGTGGGACAGAACCAGTCCGGTGATGCCCGATTAGGCGACCCTCTCACCCTCCGGGCGATTGCCGCGGCTGTGGTTGGGGGCATAGCCCTTTCAGGAGGAAAAGGAAGTGTCTTCTTTGCTATCGTGGGCGCACTGATCCTGAGTTTCGTCAACAAGATCATATTTTTCGCCGACATACCCTATGCCTTCCAAACCCTGGTGGGCGGGGTCATCGTCATAGGAGCGATAGCGAGTTCACGGTTCTATACCATCTACAACCAGAAAGTACGAAAGAAGGAGAGCTCTCTCATATGAACGCGCTGACGAACCGAAACAATCCCGCCGTGAAATTCTATCTGAAATACAAGCGAATTGTCATTGCCTTTTTACTGATCATTTTTCTCTTCATTCTCGGAGAGGTCACGGTTTCGAATTTCCTCAGCCTCGGGCAGATCCTCCTGACAATTAAACTCGCTTCATTTATCGCCCTCTTCGCCCTTTGCCAGATGATCGTCATTTCAGCCGGCGGAAGCGGCCTCGACCTCTCGGTGGGTTATACCGCCACCATCACCGCCGTGCTGACAGCGAGTGTCATGGACGGCCAGAACTCACACCTGTGGATAGCCATCCTCATTGCCCTGGGCATCGGGATAGCCGTGGGTTTCGCCAACGGTGTACTGACGGCCTATCTAAAGCTCCCGCCCCTGGTCGTGACCCTCGCGATGGCCAACATCCTCCAGGGAGCGATCAACGTCTATACCGCCGGCGCCAATATAACCGGGAAACCCTCTCCGGTTCTGAGAATCATCGCGGCGAAATCGATCGGGATATTCCCGAACATCCTTTTCCTGCTCATCCTTGTAGCTGTCATTGTGTCTCTTATCCTTACAAAAACGAAACTTGGAGTCATCCTGTTCGGTACTGGGGCAAATGAAACCACCGCCTATCTGAGTGGGATAAACGTAAAATTGGTTCGTTGCGTAGCCTTCATTATTTCAGGAGTCCTGGCAAGTGTTATCGGCCTTCTTCTCATTGGCAACATGGGCATGGCCTTTAAAGATATGGGCTCCAACTATGTCATGCCCAGTATTGCCGCCGCCGTAGTCGGAGGAGTATCCCTCATGGGTGGTGACGGGAACTATGTGGGGGTCATCCTCGGCGCTATCTTCCTGCAGACCCTTACCAACCTGCTGGTCGCCATGGGCTGGGGCGACGCGGGAAAATGGCTTGGCTTTGGTATCGTCCTGTTTGTCCTGCTGATTCTGTATGTCAGCAACCGCCGAAGCAGATAAAGAATATACCGGTTGAATCCGATCACGTTTTTGGATATATTGCTTTTCTATACCAACCGTATTGGTATAAGCGGAAATAATGAGAGACATAAAAGAATCAAGCGGCATACCACTCTATTTCCAACTCAAACAAATTGTACAGGACAAGATACTGTCGGGAGAATTTGCCCCCGACGAAAAAATCCCACCGGAAGCCCAGCTTTGTAATGAATACGGCGTGTCCAGGATCACCGTCAGGAAGGCTATTGACCTTCTTGTTAAGGATAATATGCTCTATACCAAGCAGGGAGTAGGAACCTTTGTTTCTCCTCACAAGCTTATCAGGGAACTTACCAAGATCTACAGTTTTTCCGACGACATGATTAAACTCGGCTTTCAACCCTCGTCCAGGGCTATCGAGTTCGGTATCGAAACAGCTGCACCGGAAGATGCGAAAATACTCCGGCTTCCATCAGATGACTTGTGCGTATACCGTATCATCAGGATCAGAATGGCGGATAACGAACCTATCATGATCGAAAACACTTTGGTTCCCCACTACCTCTGTGGCGACCTTCAGCAGTTCGACATCGAAAAGGATTCCTTATACCGGATCCTGAGTGATTCTTTCCAGCTGACGCCCTACGAGGCCGATGAAACCTACGAAGCCGCGATGATACAACCGGAGGAAGCGGACCTTCTCAAGTGCAAGAGAAACCTGGCAGTTTTTCACATCCACAGAGTCGGTTATCTCGCTGATGGCAGGGTATTCGAACTGACGAAATCCACCGGCAGGGGCGACCTGCTCCAGTTCAAACTTCACCTGGCGACAAACGAAGCAAATTTCAGCAAACACGTCTGGTTCAAGAATAAGATATAACTCCTTTGGAGAGGCAATCGTGTTCGCTTAAACGCCGGCAAAGCACACCATATATTGCACAATACAACGATCCCCAGGTGCCCTGGTTTCCGGCAACCCGAGGGAATCCTACATCGACGGCATCTGGAACAAGGGCAAGCGCCAAGAAGACCGGCTGACGGAGGTGCAGGTTCCGATGGTTCTGAGGGGTTAGGTATTACTTCTTCATAAAGGCCAGGCAGTGCGTACCGTTCATCCTTCCCAGCAGTTTTCCTGATACATCGGTAAAGTAGCG
>JAFGDJ010000186.1 GCA_016932135.1 Spirochaetales bacterium
ATCCCCATTGCCACGGAAAACAAGATTCTGTCCCTGGAACAGGAGCCTATCCTGGTGGACACCGGGGACAAAACCCTGGATGAAAGCCTCACGGGGTACCTTCCCGTCATCATCGGCCAGGGAAAACGGATGGTGTACCCGGTATCCACGTAAAAAAATGTTTCGTTGACGGCTGGTCATGGGTATGGTATAGTTTTTCTGCTGACACAATGGATCGTGTGTTTAATATTCGCAGTTGAGAGGTTTCGGAAGCGACAAAGGTGCCGTATCTTTATTCTGTTTTTACCTTCCTTTGCTTATTTCCAGTAAACAGAAGATAGAATCGGTTTATAAAAGGGTTAGTAGTATCCTTACGATACTTACTATATTTTAAAACACAGGTCTAGCCTGTAAAAAAGGAAGCGTATCTATGTCAAAGAAACTGTACGTCGGTAACATTAGTTATTCGACCACCGAAGATCAGCTGGAAGATCTCTTTTCCCAGTACGGCACCGTTTTGAACGTCAATATTGTGACGGACCGGTACACGAACAGATCCAAGGGGTTCGGTTTCGTGGAAATGGAAGATGACGATGCCGCCAAGGCAGCCATTTCCGCTATCAACAGTACTGAAATAGACGGGCGGGAACTACGGGTGGATGAAGCCCGGGAACGACGGCCTAGACAAAATAATCGATACTAGGAAGTCAGCATGAGGCCGGGTGCTCCTAACCCGGCCTTTTTTTTATAAGGAAAGAACCATGGTAACAAAACATTCAAAAGAAGGATATGTCCTGGCGGCGGAGGGCATCCTCAGGAAAACTACCGTCTACGGAGAGAAAACCCTTCTCTGCTCCTTTCTGTTGTCCCGGGGAGCGGAAATTCCCGTCCACCACCATCCCTATGAGCAGACCGGATTCATGATTTCCGGCAGGATGATTTTCCGGATCGACGGCAAGGAAACCACGGTGGAACCGGGGGACAGCTGGAGCATTCCCTCCGACGCGCCCCACGGAGCACAAGTTCTGGAAGACTCGGAGGTTATCGAAGTATTCTCTCCGGCCCGGGAAGATTACCTGCCGGAGGATCGGAAAAAGCTGTGACTTTAGTGTTGGGGGAGATCCTTATCGACCGTTTTCCCACCTACAGCCGCGTGGGAGGAGCCCCCTTCAATTTTGCCGTGCACCTGCACCGTTTCGGACTGCCGGTACGCTTTTTCTCCCGGGTCGGCCGGGATGAAGCCGGAGAAGAGATCCTACATCTGGTAAAAACCCTGGGGTTAAACCCCGGGGATATCCAGGTCGACCCTAACCTTCCCACGGGAGCGGTGGATGTCAGCCTGGATGCCCGGGGCGTGCCGGAATTCGACATCCTCCCCGAAAGGGCCTACGACCGGATCGACCCGGAGGAAGCTGAAAAACTGCTGACCCTAGGGGCTTTCCGGCTGGTGTACTACGGAACCCTGATTCAGCGGACCGCAGCGGGCTTTGAGACCGTCCAAAACCTGCTGCGTCGGAGGTCCGCCGGTTGCCGGGCCTTCTGCGACCTCAACCTGAGGCCCCGGTGCTACAACGACCGGGTACTTCTGGCCTCCCTGCAAGGGGCCGACATCCTGAAACTCAGCGAAGAAGAGGCAGAAACCGCCGCGGCCTTAGGTTATCCCCTGACAAAACTCACCGAAAGCGGTAAAATTGTCCTGGTTACCCGGGGAGCCGCCGGCAGCGATTTTCTTTCCCGGGAAACGTGTAAAACCATCCGGTCGGAACCCTTATCTTCGGTGGAAGATACCGTGGGAGCAGGGGACGCCTATGCCGCCGCCGCCGCCTTCGGTCTTCTGAATGGGGCACCGCCGGAAAAAGTCCTTTCAGGGGCGTCCACCTTTGCCGCGGCAGTCTGCGGCTGTAAAGGGGCTCTCCCCGAGGACTTAACAGTGTACGATGAGGTGCGCCGGATCTATGACCGATGAATTCTTTGCCTGCCGCCCGGGCTGCGGAGCCTGCTGCATCGCCCTGTCCATATCTTCCCCCATACCGGGGATGCCGGCGGGCAAGCCCGCGGGGGTTCGGTGCGTTCAGCTGACGGAGGACCACCGCTGCCGTCTCTTCGGAAAACCCGAACGTCCGGCGGTCTGCGTCAACCTGCGGCCGAACAAGGAAATGTGCGGAGATTCCTTCGAAGACGCCATGGAATACCTGGAAGCCCTGGAACGGGCTACCACCCCCGACAAGGAGACCTGATACGATGGAAAAAGCCTTACAATTGGAACCCTTTGCCCTGGAA
The DNA here is from genome assembly GCA_016932135.1 of Spirochaetales bacterium. Taxonomy (GTDB): domain Bacteria; phylum Spirochaetota; class Spirochaetia; order JAFGDJ01; family JAFGDJ01; genus JAFGDJ01. Next base: position 2,260 of record JAFGDJ010000186.1, read on the forward strand.
CGGTACTTTGCCGAGTACGAGTTTTCCGTCCGGTACAACATGGGACCCTCGGACTGTGAAACCCTGGCCGTGGGAGAACTCCTGGCCCTTGGAGGACCCGGAACGGAAGAACAACTGAAAAACCTCTCCTTGGGATACACCGAATCTTCCGGCAGTACTTCCTTGCGGTCCGCCGTGGCGGAGCAGTACGCCGGCATCGATCCCGACCGGGTGCTTATCGCCGCGCCGCAGGAATGCATTTTCCTCTTTCTTATGAGCCTTCTTTCCCCGGGAGATCATGTCCTGGTAATGAGCCCGGCGTACCAATCCCTCCTTTCCGTTCCCCGGGCTGCCGGGTGTCAGG
>JAFGDJ010000187.1 GCA_016932135.1 Spirochaetales bacterium
AACCTCGGACCTGAATGTTGTCGAATGGAAGGACACAAAAATCGGCATCATCACCAGCGGGGTAGTCACAACCTACGTGCGGGATGTCTTTCCCACCGCCTCCGTTCTCAAGCTGGGGATGATCAATCCTATCCCGGTAAAGCTCATCCGGGACTTCGCCTCTAAGGTAGATCAGCTGGTGGTGGTGGAAGAACTCGACCCGGTACTGGAGGAACAGATTAGGGCTTTAGGACTGGATCTCCGGGGAAAGGATATCTTCTCACCCTGTTACGAACTCCTGCCTGATCGGCTCCTGGAACTTTCGGCCGCGGCGGGACTGACGGAACCGAAGTCTGTCCCCGGCGGCAAAGAAGCCGTCTCCCCGGGGGAGCTGCCGAAACGCTCACCCGTCTTCTGTCCCGGCTGTCCTCACCGATCAAGTTTCTACGTGATGAACCAGTTGAAGGTTCCGGTAGCCGGAGATATCGGCTGTTATAACCTGGGAAGCATGCCTCCCTTCAACGCCCAGCACACCATGGGAGCCATGGGCGCCAGCGTGGGTGTCCTCCACGGTATGTCCCTGGCCAAGATACCTGAAAACCGTGTCTGTACCATTGGAGATTCCACTTTTTTCCATTCCGGTATGCCGCCTCTGGTAAATATGGTGCATAACGGAAGCCGGGGTGTGGTAGTCATTATGGACAACAGCACCACCGCCATGACGGGCCACCAGGATCACCCCGGGATGGAGTGGAAAGTCACCAAGGACCGGGAAGCCAAGAAGGTGGAAATAGAACCCGTGGTCCGGGCCCTGGGAGTGGAGAAGGTCAAAACGGTGAACGCTTTCAATGTGAAGGAAGTGAAAGAGGGTTTCAAGGAGTGTCTCGATTTCGATGGACCCTCCGTGCTGATTACCAAGGGAGAATGTATTTTTGTCTCCCGGAAGCCGAAACCGGCTTTTACCGTGAATACCGATACCTGTATCGCCTGTCATGCCTGTTTCAGGGTTGGCTGTCCGGCGGTAGTGATGTCCGATGTGAAGAACGAGAAAAATGGAAAATTCAAATCAAAGATCGATCCTACCCTCTGTAACGGCTGCAGTGTCTGTTCACAAGTGTGTCCCACCGGGGCTATAGAGCCCCCCGAGCCTGGAAAGGAGAGTTTAGCGGAATGAAAGGAATAAATTTTCTTGTAGTTGGAGTTGGAGGTCAGGGTACTGTCCTGGCCGGTGATATTCTGGCGGAAGTCGGAATGCTGGCGGGATATGACGCGAAGAAATCGGATGTTCTGGGTCTTGCCATCCGCGGCGGAAGTGTGGTAAGTCATATCAGATGGGGAGAAACGGTAGGGGCTCCCATGTCCATGAAGGGCACGGTGGATTACCTCCTGGCTTCGGAACCCTTGGAAGCCCTCAGGCAGGTGGAGTTTCTTCATCCGGAAAGCACGGTGGTATATAACGAATATAAAATACCTCCGGTCAGCGTTTCCAGCGGTCTTGCGGAATACCCCTCCACGGAGATGCTGAGAGATACCCTGGCCGCGTCGGCCCGGCGGGTCTTCAGTTTTGATGCCACCGCCAAGGCCATGGAAGTGGGAAGCGTAAAGTCGGTGAATGTGCTGCTTTTAGGAGGCCTGTCGGCCTTTCTGGAAGTGGAAGAAGGGTTATGGGAATCGGCAATAGAGAAGTTTGTTCCCGCGAACCTGAAGGATGTCAATTTAAAAGCCTTTTCCTCGGGCAGAGAATTGATGGGGCAGGCGCGGAAGAAAGGCTGATCAAGGGAAGGCCGCCGTTCAATCGGCGGCTTCCGGTTTCCCGGACCCCAAATAAAGTAGTACGATAAAGAAGGTAAAATGGTATGAGTAAAGAAGCGGCGGCGGAAGAAAAAAGAGGGACCTCGGTTCGTTCCCTGGACAAAGCGGTTTTCATTTTAAAGACCCTGGCGGGAATGGATAATGATATTGATCTCGCGGCCTTGTCCAAGATGGTGAAGATGCCGAAAAGCACTCTCTTGAGGATTCTCTCAACCTTGAGGAACAACCACCTGGTACAGCAGGATGATGAAACCAAGCGTTTCAGCCTGGGTATCGGTATGATTGCCCTGGGAAAGGCTGCCGAAAAACATTTCAACCTGGAGGATGTGATCCACCCGGTCCTGATGGAATTAACGGAAAAGACCGGTGAGACCGCTTCGATGGTGGTTCTGGAGGATGATCACGCTGTGTACATCGATCAGGTGGCCAGTAAGAGCATGATCAGGGGACAGACCAGAATAGGTTTGAGCCTGGATCTCCATTCCAGTTCCTGCGGCAAGGTATTGTTAGCCGCCATGGACGAGGAAGAACTGGCCGATTTTCTGAAAGGAAGAAACCTGCAGCAAAGAACGCAGAAGACCATTGTTGATAAGGATAAGCTCTTAAAGGAAATCGCGAAAGTCCGGGAACAAGGACACGCGGTGGACGATGAAGAGGTGGAAGTAGGAGGACGCTGTATCGCGGCTCCTCTTCGGGACAGGAATGGTCATGTTATCGCGGCGATTTCTGTGATGGGTCCCATTTCCCGGATGCGTCAGAAAGACTTTCCTGCCATCGCTCAAACATTAAAGGAAGAAGTCATGAAAGCTTCGGTAAAACTAGGTTATAAGAAAGGCAAAGGAGTTAAATGATATGAGTTTCAAAGGACGGGATATTCTCAGCACCGTTGACATGAGCAAAGAAGATTTTCTTGAAATAATGAAGGTTACCGGAAAAATGGAAGAGCTTACCAAAAAGGAACCGGTAAGCAACCTGTTGTCCGATAAGATCGTAGCGGTTCTTTTCATGGAACCCTCAACCCGCACTCGGCTTTCCTTTGAGACGGCGATTCACCGCCTCGGCGCTAAGGCCATTACCGTGGCCAGCGCGGCCAGTTCTTCCGCGGCCAAGGGCGAAACCCTGGCGGATACGGCCATGACCCTGGATGGCTACGTGGACGCGATTATTGTTCGACAGCCCCAGACCGGTGGCGCCAGGATCATGGCCGATGCGGCGAAAGCGCCGGTGATTAACGGAGGCGACGGAGCGGGGCAGCATCCCACCCAGGCTCTGCTGGATCTGTACACCATCCTGAAGGAGAAGGGCACCCTGGAAAACCTGAAGATCGCCATGGTGGGGGATCTGAAATATGGCCGGACAGTCCATTCCCTTTCCTACGCTATGGCTCCGTTTTCTCCGAAGGAATATATCTACTGCGCTCCCGAGGAACTGCAGATGCCCGAAGAGATCGTTAAGGATATGGCGGATCGATCGATCCCGGTCAGAAAGACCGCCGACATATCGGAGGCTCTGCAGGCCGATATTATCTACATGACCCGGATCCAGCGGGAACGGTTCGAAGATCCGGCCCAATACGAGCGGCTGAAGGGGAGCTTCGTCCTCACCAGGGATCTGGTAAAGCAAGGCAATCCGAACATCAGCGTGATGCACCCCCTTCCCAGGGTTGATGAAATAACCACTGATGTGGATGATCTGCCCAACGCGGCGTATTTCCGGCAGGCTCACAATGGTGTGTATCTCCGGATGGCCCTTCTGGCCATGGTAACCGGCCGAGCCTGAGCTCGAAGGATGGAGTGAAGAAGCCTTCGGCCGTACTCTATACAGGCACCTATTTTTCCACCGATAACGGCAAACTGGCTCACGGTCTGGTCAGAGGTACGGAGCGGTTTGACGTAATCGGCGTAATTGATACATCTTCGGCCGCCTCGGATGCCGGCGAGATTCTCGACGGCCACCACCGGGGTATTCCCGTTTTCGGTTCTTTGAAGGAAGCTTTGGAGAAACTCGATGCCCCGCCGGCGGTGTGTATTTTCGCCGTGGCGACCGCCGGCGGCCGGATACCCGGGGAACTGAAAGCCCGGATCCTGGAGGTACTGAACCGGGGGATTTCCATCATCAACTGCCTTCATGAGCTGCTGAGCGATGATCCTGCCATGGTTCGCGCTGCCGCCTCGACAGGCGCCGGGATAACGGATATTCGCAAGCCAAAACCCTTTCGGGATCTGCATTTTTTCTCAGGTGAAATCAGAAATCTTCAAACCCCCCGGATCGCCGTACTGGGAACCGACTGCGCCGTGGGGAAACGAACCACGGCCCTGATGCTGCTGCGGTCTCTGCGGGCTAAGGGGATCTCCGCCGAAATGATCTACACGGGTCAAACCGGGTACCTGCAGGGCCTGGAATACGGTTTTATTCTTGATGCGACTCCCAACGACTTTGTCAGCGGTGAACTGGAACACCAGGTTCTTCGCTGTGATCGTGAAAAACATCCCCAGGTTATTCTCATCGAAGGCCAATCGTCCCTCAGGAACCCTTCGGGGCCCTGCGGCTCAGAACTTATTCTCTCAGCCGGGGCCGAAACCGTTATCCTGCAGCATAATCCCAAGCGTCCCTTTTTCGATTTCCGGGAAGACCTTCGGTGGCCCATCCCTTCGGTGAAAGAAGAGCTGGAAATCCTTCGTCTCTACGGCGCCCGGGTGTCGGCAATAACGCTGCAGGAAACCCCCGTGGCGGGGACGGAAGAATATCGCCGCTTGAAGCAAGAGCTGTCGGAACAACTGGGGGTGCCGGTGTTTCTTCCCCTGTCCGAGGGCACCGATGAACTGGCGGAGCTTGTTCTCCGATCGGTGGGTGTAAAAGAATGAAGATTGAAGATCTCCGGGCGGTCATGCTGGATGTACCGCTGAAAAAAGCCTACTCCATCGCCTCTAGGGATATTCGGTCGGCCCGCCTGGTGTTACTGGAAATCAGGACGAAAGAGGGGGTGTATGGATACGGTTCGGCCGCACCCTGTCGGGAGGTCACCGGTGAATCACCCGAAGACAGCCTGAGAGAGCTGAATTCCGACGGGTTGAAAACTCTTTTGATCGGGCGAGACCCGATCTCGTTCCTTTCCTTATCGGATGAGCTTGCCGGGGTTCTGCCAGACGTTCCGGCGGCCCGGGCAGCGGTGGAGATTGCCCTGCTGGACTGCGTCGGCAAACACCTGGGTATGCCGGTGTACGATATCCTGGGATGCCGGGTAAAGCCCCTGCCCACATCGGTGACCGTGGGCATCTGTTCACCCGAGGAAACCCTCAGGCAGGTGGAAGAATATCGGGCGGCGGGTTTCCGGTTTATAAAAATAAAGATCGGCCGTTCACCGGAAGAGGATATCGAACGTCTTATAAAGATCCGCGAAGCCTTCGGAAACACCCTGGAGCTGCGAGTTGATATGAACCAGGGGTATACCATGGAAGATTTCCGATACTTTTTTCAAAAAACGGAGCAGTTCCGGTTGGAGCTCCTGGAGCAGCCTTTTCCCGTTCAACAGACCCACCTGGTTGACCTGTTGGAACCGTCAGTAAAAAAAATTCTTGCGGCGGATGAAAACCTGCAAAGCCCGGCTGACGCTCTTCGGTTGCTGCAGGGCCCTGAAAAATTCGGTATTTTCAATATAAAACTCATGAAATGCGGCGGCCCGAGAGACGCCGCCCGGATCGCCGATCTGGCAGCCCTGGGGGGGGTGAAACTCATGTGGGGTTGCAATGACGAGAGCGTTCTCAGTATTACCGCGGCCCTGCATTCAGCCCTGGCCTGCCCGGCGACGGCTTTTCTGGACCTGGACGGAAGCTTCGATCTTGCCGAAGATCCGTGCGGCGGCGGATTCGAAGTCCGAGAGGGTATCCTGTACCCCTTAAGCCGTCCGGGGTACGGCGTGGATGTGGAAATAAGGTAACCTTGTTCATATGGGAGGACTGATATGAACGGAAAAATAGTCTATGGAATGAGCCTGATCATGGATCCCGATAAGGAAGTACCCTCCGGGGCTGTTTATATCGAAAACGGCAGGGTCGTTGAAACCGGCGGTTATGATGAGTTAAAAAGGAGATACCCCGGGGCGGAAGAACTGGGATCGGATCATCATATCGTTATGCCGGGTTTTATCAACGCTCATAACCATGGAAAGGGGGTCACCGATTTTCAGCGGGGCCAGGTGGACGACACCCTGGAAACCTGGAAGTTCCGGTCGTATCCTCCGTTGGATCCCGGAACCGACGCGGCCTGGGCAGCGGTCAAGCAGCTGGAAGCCGGAGTCACCACGGCCATGCATAATCACGATCTGAGCGATCCTCAGAAGTCAGACAGCGAATACGACGAAGTGATCGAAGCCTACCGAAACTGCCGTCTAAAGGTAGCTTTTGCTCCCACCATCGCGAACCGCAACTGGTTTGTCTACGGTGACAATGAAGCCTTTGTGGAAACCCTGCCCGAAGAGGTCCGACGGATTTGCCGGCTGCGAATGGAAAGGGATACGGTCTTTGGTCCGGCGGAATATATGCAGGCGGTAGATCGGCTGCGCCGGGAATACCGGGGCGAACCGGGAGTGAAGATCATGCACGGGCCCCTATCGCCCCAGTGGGTGGATGAGGATACCCTGCGGGCTATCAGGAAAGACGCCTATGACACGGGCACGCGCATTCACATCCACGTCCAGCAGACGAAACTTCAGAACCTCTATGGTTACCGGCATTACGGCATGTCCCTGCTGGGATACCTTGATTCCCTCGGTTTCCTGGACCGGGACGTAACCATCGGACACGCGGTATGGATCTCCGAAAAGGATATTGAGCTCCTGGCCGAGCGGGGTGTAACGGTAACCCATCATGCCAGTTGTAACTTTCGCGTGCGCAACGGGATATCTCCCGTGTATGCCCTTCTCAAGGCGGGGGTGCATGTGGGAGTCGGGATGGACGACAAGGAGTTCGGGGACGACAAGGATTTTATTGAAGAGATGCGGCTCATCTCCAAGCTCCACCGGTTACCGGAGCACCGGCTGGATTCCCCTCATCTACTGCCCCGGGACGTTTTTCGAATGGCCACAAGGTACGGCGCGGAAACCCTGGGCTGGTCCGAAGAAGTAGGAACTCTTGAACCGGGAAAACAGGCGGACCTGGTGCTGCTGGACGCCCGGCGGATAACCGAACCCTTTGTGAGCCCCGCCCAGTCTATCCTGGATCTGGTCTTGTACCGGGGGGGAACCCGGGATGTGGATATGGTTCTGGTGGATGGAGAAGTGGTTGTTCGGGAAGGCCGGGTTGTTCACGTGGACCGGGAAGAGATTATTCAGCGCCTTCGTTCTTCTTTGCCTTCGGATTATGAAGCTGAGTTGAACCGGCGAAACAGTGAATACCGGGAATTACGTCCGTATATCGCCGCCTGGTTTTCCGACTGGTATGATAACATGGGCTCCTTCGAGGGGAACCCGTATTATCACTTTAACAATCGATAGCCCGAAGGCGTTGCCGGATTAGTGGCTGTACCGAAGAATCGCCTTTTTAAGCCTGCGGATTCCTTCCTCGGTTTCTTCGGGGTCCATCTGGCAGAAAGGCAGCCGGACAAACTGTTCACCCCGGCCGTCGACGAAAAAGTTGTCTCCCTTGGATAGTTTGATTCCGAAATCCGCTGTATTGTCACGCAAGGCTTTCCCGTCCACGGTGTCAGGAAGGAACAGGGAGACGAAGAATCCCCCTTCGGGTTTTGTCCATTCCGCCTGACCCGCCAGGTGTCGTTCCAGGGAGTTCAGGATGCCGTCGAGCCGAGGGCGGTAGAGGTTCTTCAGTTTTTCAATGTTCCCGGGCAGAAGTCCCCGGCGGCAGTATTCATAAACGATTCCCTCGGTAACCAGGGCGGGATGAATATAGGTGTTCTCGCTCCAGGCATGAACTTCTTTCATCAGGTCCGTCGGACCGATGAGAAAGCCGACCCGGATCCCGGGGCTCAAAACCTTGCTGAAGGAATTGATGTAGAAAACCCGGTGAGGAACGAGTTCCCGGTAGCTTATAACATCCTCGCCGTAATAACGGAGGGCCTTATAGGGAGCGTCCTCAAGAATATAGAAACCATGTTTTTCCGCCAGTTCCGCCACGGCCCGGCGTTTTTCCAGTGAACAGGTGATACCCGTGGGATTCTGAAAGTCCGCTACGGTATAAAAAAACTTGGGACACCCGTCCTTCAGTTTCAGCTCAAAATCCTTCACATCAACGCCGTCGTCTTCAAGCCGGATTCCCACCACATTTGCTCCCGCTCGTTTCATGGCGGTAATGGTCCGGTCGTAACTGGGATATTCCACGAAGACCCGGTCACCCTTCTTCAGCATTACCGACGCGAGAAAGGTGAGGAATTCCATGGAGCTGTTGCCGAGGATTACCTGTTCTAAGGCCGCTCCGTAGTTGTCCGCTATCCATTGCCTTAAAGGGCCGTATCCCGAGTAGTGGCCGTACTGAAAAAGAACCTTACCTTCCTTTTTAAAAATCTCCTGCGCGCAATCCGAAAGGTCATCCACCGGAAGGGCTTCCACTGCCGGATTGCCCCGGGTAAACATAATTGTTTCGGTAAAATTGTTCATACTGTTTTCCTTCTCCAGGGCTGTGTTTTATAGGATATGATAGATGAAGAACGGCTTAAATTCAAGAGGGGAAACAAGTTAGGC
>JAFGDJ010000188.1 GCA_016932135.1 Spirochaetales bacterium
GACCCGGAGGGCAGGAGGCATGGGGCGGCCATTCCGAACGGTGTTTTACAGGTCCAAGTCGGCGGGGGGCCACAGTTGTGGATCTGCGTGCGCGACGGCGCCCTGACCGCCCATAAGGGAAGACACCCGGAGCCCCGGGCCGTGCTGGGTTTCAGGGATCTGAAGGCGGCCCATGCCATGCTCAGCGGATCAACGGACACCTATACCAGTGTCGGCCTGGGAGAGATGGAGATCCGGGGGTTCGTTCCGATGATCGAACACTTGAATCCGGTTTTAAATCTGGTAAGCCGGTACCTGGTCTGAAGGGAGGAAAGCTGTGAAAACCTATTCTACCGATACTTCAAAGACGTTGTTTGAGCGGGCTGTCCGGGTTATTCCCGCCGGTATTCCCGGACACGTGGGGCCGGTGAACTCCCAGTTTATACCCGTCTCCGCCTTTCCCTACTACGCCGACCGGGTGAAGGATTCCTATTTCTGGGACCTGGATGGAAACCGCTACATCGACTACATGTGCGCCTACGGGCCCAATGTACTGGGGTATAACAACGATCTGGTGGATAAAGCCGCCGCGGACCAGCGGAAGAAAGGTGACTGCATGGCCCTGCCCGGTAAGGTGCAGGTGGAACTGGCGGAACTTCTGGTGGATACCATCGAGATAGCCGACTGGGCTTTCTTCATGAAGAACGGCGGCGACGCCACCAACTTCGCCGTCATGATCGCCCGGGCCGCCACGGGGCGCGAAAAGGTTATCCGGGTAGAGCAGGGCTACCACGGCGTGGCGCCCTGGATGCAGAGTTATGGAGCCGCCGGGGTTACCGGTGCCGATGTTTCCTGCAATCTCATGGTCCCCTGGAACGACCTGAAGGCAGCCGAAAGGGTGCTGGAAGAGAACCCCGGCCAGGTGGCGGCTTTTATTTCCACTCCCTATCAGCACGGGGTATTCGGGGACAACAGCCTGCCGGCCGAAGGGTACTGGCGGGGCATCCGGGCCCTCTGCGACAAGCACGGTGTGGTGCTGATTATCGACGACGTCCGCTGCGGTTTCCGGCTTGACCTGGCCGGGAGTGCCGCCTACTTCGGTTTTAAACCGGACCTGTCCTGCTACTGCAAGGCCCTGGCCAACGGCTACAATATCTCCGCCGTGGTAGGGGTCGATTCGTTAAAGGCCGCCGCTGCGTCGGTGTTCTACACCGGCAGTTACTGGCACAGCGCCGTGCCCATGGCCGCGGCCATCGCCACGATAAAGCGGCTGAAGGAGCTGGACGGGGCAAAGATGATGATCGAGAAGGGAAAGAAACTCACCCAAGGTCTTGTGGCAGCGGGGAAGAAGCACGGCATCGACATGAAGATCTCCGGCGTACCGTCCATGTTTTACATGCGGATAACCAACGACGATTCCCTGATGATGCACCAGCGATTCTGCGCCGAGTGCGTGAAGAGGGGCGTGTTCTTCGTCAGCCACCACAACCATTTTATAAACTGTTCGCTGAGTGACGAGGATATCGCCCATACCCTGGAGGTGGCGGACGAGGCCTTTAAGGTGGTCGCGGAGTTGAACGGCTGATTTTAACCACGGAAAACACCGACAGGACCACGGAAAAGAGGGGGAGGAGTTCGCGCAAAGGCGCGACGGACGCAGAGACCGCAAAGGGAGAGAAAGAACATCACAAAAGGGATGGTATGCGTGTGAGTTTTCTGTGAGAGGAAAGTTTCCTGCTCACACCCACACTGATACCTCACACTTCCTCTCCCATCCTCCCATCCTCCCCATCGCTCCAAAGCTCTGTCCCATATCCATTCGTGGCTATCTACAGTATCTGTTATCTGGGATCAGTATCCGGGAAGAATATTAACCACGGAAAACACGGACAGGAGCACGGAAAGGGAGAAGGGAGAAATGTAGCCGCGGATTGGGTATGCTACCCTTCGTTATCCGCCAGCTGAAAGGCTAACGTGGTGCAGTCGTCCACCAGGGCATCCAGGTCTTCGTAGATGCTGTATGCCGTGGAGATCGTTTCACCCGAAGCTACATCGATAAGCTTTATATTGATGGCGTACCGGTTGCCGATGGTGCCCAGGGACCCGGTGACGATCTTGTCCGCCGCCAGCATCTGGCCGACCTCCAGCTGGCACTCCTCGTCGGTACAGCCGGAGAGACTGAACTCCACCTCTTCCAGGATCTTGTTCCGCTGGTTCCTGTCCAGGATCCTGTACTGCCGGGTGTCGAAGAGGGCGCTGGAGAGAATGTCGACTATAAACATGCTCTCCTGTTCCGACAAGCCCTGGACGGCAAAATCGAAGATCGTGAGGATGGGCAGGCTGGAGCGGTCTATTGCTGAACCGGCGGAAGATGCGGTTGGAGCCTGCGGCTGCGCCGGGGCTGCATCGGCTGCAGTCGTCCCCGGAGCGGATATACCCAGGGCAGCCAGCTGCTCTTCCACCGGGACGGCGTACTTCGACAGGCGGCAGGAGGCTATGCCGGAGGGGATATATGTGCCTTTTGGAATGCTCTTTGGTGCCAGCCTGTCCATGTCCAGCATAAAATACGAAGTTCCCGAGGGAGTACCTGATATTGTGAAACCGTTGAATTTTTGTAACGTAGGTAATGTTTGTTCATCCTCTTGGGCTGTAATAATACTATGAAGAGAGTCTGTATCCACCTCATTCATCTGCTTGGTCATTATTATGCTTAATGTGAAGGTGATACTCGGTTGATCTGTCAATATGACGGAATAACTGTCATTCTCAAGAATGACCGGATATCTTTCCTGGGTTGTAAGCAGTACATTATATGCCGAGTAGGTAAATGTATAAGGCCGATACAGAACGTAAACATAGTAATCTTCCGGAACCGGGATTGTCTCAGAATAAAGAGGAGCTGACTGAGGTGCGAAATCGGCTCCTATATTGCTTGCATAATCCCGATCAAAGGAACTGCATCCGGAAAGTAGAAAAGACACAAGGAGCGCTGTGAACAACAATATAAGCCATGAACCTTTCACCGAAGCGTGCATATGATGTACTCCCTTGGAATGAGTATATTTTAATATAGTGGATTGAAATAAGAAGGTTCAAGTAGTGCAAAAAAATCTTGGACACCCACCTGTTTTCATACTACAATCCCCTTCATGAACGAAACACTCTTGACCGACTACTACGAGAAGCGGGGCTTTTCCGCCGAAGCGGCCCGGGCGGCGGTGGCTGCCGTCAAGGCCTATGAAGCCTGGCTTACCGGGCGGGGTGAAAGCTTCTCCGACGCCGGGCTCGATTCGCTGAAGGAATACCTGGCCTTGCTGATCTCCGGAAAAAGGAACGATGATGAAACCCTTCTGGCGTTGGCCCGGTACTGTTACCTGGCCGGGCGGCCGGACCTCTATATCTACTTTACCTCCATCCTCGGTATCGAGGAGATTGTCGGCAACATCGCCGACCATACCGAAGCGGTCCTGGGGACAGAGGTGCGGAATAAGGTTTTTTCCGGCCTGCCGATTCCCCCCGCCGGTTCCCCGCCGGAAGCGGTACTGCCGGTTACCCGGGAACTGGTCCGGCGACTTCAAGACGCGCTGCCGGAAGCCGACCGGCGGCATGCCCTGACGGCCAACGCTCACGGCATTCCCACTTCCGCTTTCGATGAAGAAAAGAAACACTTCAACGAAGCCCCGTCCCTGGAAGCCTACCTGGCCGGGCGGCACCAACGCCTCGTGGAAACCCTCGCCGACCACGCAAAAACCGGGAAACCCTGGTTCGAGCAGACTATCACGGACCGGGTAGTGGACTTTGTCCGGGAAAACCAGGAAATCCAGGCTGGGGTCCTGAAGGACGGAAAGATCTATGTCACTAAGATTCCCTACGACCCCGACGCGTGGCTCGGCGAAGCAGACCCCCCTGGCCGCCGTTACCTCGCCTGCCACTGCCCCATGGCCAGAGTGTCCCTTCTTGCCGGCGACCCGGTTCCCCCGGTATGGTGTTACTGTTCGGCGGGGTTTGAAAAAAACATCTTCGACGCTCTTTTTGACGCCCCGGTGGAGGTGGAAGTCCTGGCATCTGTGCTGGCGGGAGATGATGTCTGCCGGTTCGCGGTTAGGGTTCCGGAAAAATATTTTCATTGACAGCCTTCCGGTCCGGGATTTAGGATGATTGTATGAAAAAGGTTATCCTAGTTCTCCTTTTTGGGAGTATTTCCCTTTCTTTGTTCCCCCAGGAAAAACCGTCGTTATCGGTCCTCGATTTTCGGGGGAGCGGCATCTCCGAAGCCGAGGTCTACCTCTTCGTTGATTTTGTCACCAGTCATATCATTTCATCGGGACAGTATCGGGTTATCGACCGGTCCCAGCGTCAGACGATCTTGAAGGAGATTGAATTTTCCTACGAGGGCTGCACCGACGAGGCTTGCCAGCTGGAGATCGGCCGGCTCCTTTCTGCCCGGTACATCGTTATCGGGAGCCTGGGAAAGATCGGCGGGCAATACCTGATGACCATGAAGCTCCTGGACGTGGAAACCGGTGAAGCCCTGCGGTCCGTCTCGGAGGTGTATGCCACCATGGATAACCTGGTAAACGACAGTAAACGGGTGGCCTGCCTCGTTCTAGGAAAGAATTCCTCCCAGGAGCCGCAGGAAACGGCCCAGGCACCGGAAGAAGCCTCAGAAAATAACCAAGAACAGCCGCCCGTGAATCCGACGATTCCATCGGATTATCCCTTGAACGCCGCGGGTGTGACCGGCTATTTTGAGTTTGAGGACGAGGAACCGTATATCGGGCTTGTCTATATGCTGATGCTCACCCCTAGAATCGGTATGGATATTGAACTTTCCCTCAGTCTGGATGATGTCGATTTCTGCGGAGTCCTGGGAGTGTTGTATGATTTCGGCAGAGTCAGGGCTGTATTGAACATTGGGTTCGACACCTACGCCGAGCTTGTCATTAATCCCATGATCGCTCTCGAACTGGGAAGATTTCTCCTCATTTTTCGGATCGGGATCGATACCTACGGTATGCCCACTATCGGCGCCGGGGCTGCCTGGATGTTCTGACCTGAGGCTTTTAGACCGAATCGGTCTGAAGCCTCCTGGCCAGTTTTCCCGTTATAACCACCAGGAGTAGATCCAGGGCCAGAAGAACCAGGAACTGGATCAGCACGTCCTCCAGCCCCCTTCCCTTCAGGGTAACTTCCGTCAGGGGGTAGATAAGATAATAGGTCGGGAACACCATGGATATCCATTGCGGTATCTTTGGGAACAGAAAGAGAATTCCCGGCAGGAAGAGAAAGAACCCCAGACCTTTCATGGCTGCGAAGAAGCTGGTGGTGTCTTTTACTTTAGATCCGATGAGCAGGCCGATGCATACCATCATCACCGATCCCGCCAGAAGGAGGCCTAAGAGAAACCACGGATGGTTTCCGAAGGCCCGGTTGATTAATAAAATGATGAAACCGTTGATCATCCCGACGATGATGCCGAAAAGGGCCTTGGTAAAGTAGATTTCTCCAATGGTTATCTGCGTGACGTTCAGGGCTTCGAAGGTTCGGTTGATCTTCTCATCCACCAGGGAAGACCCGGAGATCGCCAGTCCGGTCATGGCGACGGCCATGAGAACCATCAGGGGGAGAAGCCGCTCGCTCCACGGCATGGCCCGTTCATCCCCCACGGGGATGGGGACAATTTCCACCGGCGGTTCGCTGTGTCCAGCCAGAGCCCGCATGGCCCCGGCCAGGTAGAGGGATACGGTCAACCGGTCGTTGGCCAGGCTTTCACCCCACACATAAGCGGTAACGGTAATCTTTTCCCCCCTTTGCACGGCCGTATCCAGCCCTTCCGGCAGCAGGACGCCCATATCCACCTTTCCGTCGGTGACTGCGGTTATCAGTTCTTCCTCTGTCCCCAGCAGGGTGACCTTGACGCCCCGGTCATCCCGCAGGTGGTCGAGGAAGGCGGAGGTCGTTTCGGCGTAGACTCCTAAAGAGGCTTTCCCGGCAAACAGGGTGCCGAAGGCCAGGGACACGAAGAGGGCCATGGCCAGGGGAACGAGGACGGCAAAGACCACGAAGAAACTTTTTGATCCCTGAAAGAGTTCCTTTTTCAAGAGCACGGCGATATTTCCCGCTTTCATACGAATTTCCTCCTTAATACAAGGATTCCCAGGGCAACGAACACCACGTTGGCTCCCAGGAGAATCACCAGGTTGCTCCAGACATCGGCCCAGCCGGCGTCGAGCAGCTGTACCCGGAAAACCGTGTCGGCCAGAAAGTAGGA
>JAFGDJ010000027.1 GCA_016932135.1 Spirochaetales bacterium
CAGGGCGTCGATGAAGCAGCCGGCCAGGAGAAAAAACAGGATGATGAGCATCATCACCGCCCACCCCGGCAGGGGAAGGGACACGAAGAATTCGGCCACTTCGAAGGGGATCCGGGAAACCGCCAGGAATCTGCCGAAGATCACCGCTCCGGCTACGATGAAAAAGACCATGCAGGAGGTTCGGACGGTCTCGAAGATAATGAGTTTCATCTTTTTTATGTTCAGTTCTTTCTGCACCAGGGCGATGAGAAAGCTTCCCGCGGCGCCGATGGCGGCGGCTTCGATGGGGGTGAAAAATCCGAAGAACATCCCCCCCATGACCAGGAGAAAGAGAATCAGGGTTTCCACCACGCCGTTCAAGGACTTCAGCCGCTCCTTCCAGCTGTGACGGGGTCCGGCGGGACCCATGGAAGCATGGCGGGAGCATTGGATATAGATGGACAGACAGAAAAGCCCGGCGATAAGGATCCCCGGAACAATCCCCGCAAGAAAAAGCGCTCCGATGGACTGCTCGGTCATCAGGGCATAGACGATGAAAACCACCGAAGGCGGGATAAGCATCCCCAGGGACCCGCCGGCCGCCACGGTGCCAGAAGCCAGGGAATCGGCGTAGCCGTAGCGCTTCATCTCCGGCAGGGCCACCGAGGCCATGGTGGCCGCCGTGGCCGGTCCTGAACCGCAGATAGCCCCGAACCCGGCGCAGGCCCCCACGGTGGCCATAGCCAGGCCCCCTTTCAGGTGGCCGATCCAGACGTGGGTGGTATGAAAGAGCCGACGGCTGATACCGGCGTGAAAGGCCACCTGCCCCATCATCACGAAGAGAGGAATCACCGTCAGACTGTAGGATGAAAAGGTCTCAAACAGTTCTGCGATAACCATACTGAAAGCCGCCTGGGGGTTTACAATCAGGGCGAAACCGATAACCCCGGAAGCGATCATGGCAAAGGCCACGGGCATGCTGGTCAACAAAAGAACGATGAGAATGAGACAACCGACCAAACCGGCTTGTACGGGACTCATGGCTTGATAAACTCCTTCCCCGGATGAAGCAGGTGGTAAAAGATAACCACCAGCATCAAGGCGCAGTTCACACTGATGAGCATGGGAATCCAGAATAACGGAAGGCCAAGGTTGGGAAACACCTCGCCGCTTTTCAGCAGAGAGATGCCGTGCTGAAAAACCCGCACAGCGAGAATCCCGAAAAGCCCTAAGGATATAAATCGGAACAGACTGTCCATCAACACCCGGCCGAGTCTGCCGCAGCGGTGGTAGAGAAATTCGATGGCGATATGTCCCTTCACCGCCGTCAGGTAGGGCAAGGCACAGGCCACCCCCACCACGCCGCAGGCCCGGACCAGATCATAGGCGCCGGTGATCCCGCGGTTGAAGAGCCGCAGGATCACGTCGATCACGGTGACGGACATCATCAGAAGAATGGCCAGCCCCGCGAAAACAGCCAAAACCTTTATGCAACGGGCAACCCAGGAAAAAAACATGACGCTACTTGTTCAACAGGGCCTGGAGATCCTGTAAGAAAGCCTCCCCCGGGAGACCCTGGGCTTCCGTGGTCTGAACGAACTCTTCATAGATCCCTTCCATGGCCTTCACCAACGTGTCTTCTTCCGCCGGAGAAAGATCGACAAAGGTCTTCCCCAGATCCCGGACGAAGGCCTCCCCTTCTTCATCAATGGCATCCCAGGCTTCCCCGTGTTTGTCGATCCACTCTTCGCTCACCTCGGTGATAATACCCTGCAGATCTTCGGGCAGGGCGTCCCATTTATCTTTATTCATCACGGCGAACATGGCGGTGGTATAGCCGATGGCCCGGGTGTCCACCACGTAATCGATGACCTCGCCCTGTTTCCAACCTTTAAGGGTTTCCACCGGGCAGAAGGTGGCGTCCACCACCCCTTTCTGCAGGGCTTCATAGGTATCCCCCTGTCCCATGGACACGGGGGTGCCTCCCAGGGCGGAAACGATCTTGGCCGAAAGACCGGTGGCCCGGATCTTCATGCCCGCCATATCCGCGACGGTATTCACCGGCTTCTTGGAAGCCAGGATTCCGGGGCCGTGGGCGTGGAGGTACAGCACATGGACGTCGCAAAGTTCAGCCAGGGTGTGCTTCTTCAGTATATCGTTGGCCACCCGGGTGGCGGTTTTACCGTCGGGATACCCCAGGGGGAGGTCGAGACCCTCCAGCAGGGGAAAGCGGCCCCGGGTATAGGCAAAGACGCTCATCCCCAGGTCGGCGATGCCCGATACCACCGCCTCGTAGGTCTGAGTGGCGTTGGACAGGGTCCCGCCGTGAAACATGGTGATCTTGATCCTGCCGTCGGACCTCTTCTCAACCTCCCTGGCCCAGGACTCGGCGGTCTGCGCCTGCAGGTGGGTGGCGGGAAAGAACACTGCGTAATTAAACTCGTAGGTTTTTTCATCGGTCCCTGCGGAAGCGGCGGAATCCTTTTTCCCGTCACAGCCGGACAGCAGAAGAACAACGGCAATAATAATAAAAAATATTCTTTTCATAATACCTCTCCCTGGAGCTGGAATCGTATGAGAATACACGGTATAAAGGAAAAATGCAATCAAAGCATCGTGGCTCTTCGAAATCCAGTATGACCAGGTTGAAGGGCTGAATTGGAACTGCGTCCAAAGCAGTCGCTTACAGCTCCAAACCTTTGGACGCAGTTCCCTTCAGCCTCAAAACTATTTTATAATACTGGATTTCGAAGGCTTTTATTAGGAAATAAAACGAGATGGAAGGGTAACCCATGTTGGAGCCTAAGAAGCTGTCATTCAAAAAAACACTCTACCCGATGATTCTTCTCCCGGTGCTCCTGGCAGCCTGCGGCGGAAACACCGGGGCTTCCAAGGCTGAGGAACCGGCCACCCAGTCCCGGCTTCTTTTGGGAACCGTCTGCAGAATCACCCTGTACGCCGGTGTTTCCGACGAAGCCTTTCAGGCAGCCTTTCAGCGGATCGCGGAGATTGAAAAAGCCATGAGCGTCAATCTTCCAGACAGCGAAGTGTCGATTATCAATGAGGCCGCCGGCACGGG
Source organism: Spirochaetales bacterium (assembly GCA_016932135.1). Lineage (GTDB taxonomy): Bacteria > Spirochaetota > Spirochaetia > JAFGDJ01 > JAFGDJ01 > JAFGDJ01. The sequence continues at coordinate 3,059 of JAFGDJ010000027.1, forward strand.
GGAATGGACGCAGGTTTCTCAGGACACTTTTACCGTTGTTGAGAAAGCCCTGGAAATCGCGGGAATGAGTTCCGGCGGCTTCGATCCCTCCGTCGGTCCCCTGGTAAAGCTCTGGGGAGTGGGGACCGAAAACGCCCGGATTCCCC
>JAFGDJ010000189.1 GCA_016932135.1 Spirochaetales bacterium
ACCGACCCGCCGACTCCCATTCCCAGGAGCTGGGTCCAGGTGGACTGGGCTATCTGCACCAGTTCGGGGTGCAAACCGGCGGAGAGAACAAAGGAAACATCCCCCTCCTCCTTCCGCTCCTTCTTCGGAGCTTTTTTGTCTTTTTTATCCCCGGAAGCATCGGCCGAACCCTCGGTCCGGGGTGTAAACATCATGTCCCACAGGCTCTTTCCATCCTCCCCGGCCGGTTCTCGTTCCCGAGTCTCCTGGGCCAGGTCCACCGCCCCGGGTTCAGAGGTCTGATGAACCACTTCGGCCGGGTCCAGGGCCTGAAAACCGTTCTTTTGCAGCAGCTGATCCCGCAAGGCATCGGTCAATACTTGCGGAACGGCGTTTTCATCCATCAAATTCTGAAAGAACCCCGCCTGTACCAGGTTGCTTCGCCCGGTGTCTTTATGCAGGGCTTCCACCACGCCGTCCAGCACGCTTAAGGTCTCACCCCCCTGGAAGACTTCCACGATAAAGTCGGTTCCCCGGACTCCCATGGCCGCCGTAGGGGTATGCACGGCGTACCCCTGGTCGGATGCCCGGGCGGCCACACAGCGGACCGTTCCCGCCGCCAGGGTAAAGGCATTTACCTTCTTTTCACCCGTTATTCGCTGCGCCTCTATCCTGAAAAGGGTATTCTCCGAAAGACGAAGGAGAGAACCCCCGGCGGTAAGACGGATTTCCACCGATGTAAAGAAAGTCTGAATAATTGTCCCCCCGGTCAGTTCAAGACCGATATAGGCCTCTGTTTCGGAACCGTCGGGCAGAAAAATCTGAGCCTCCAGGGGATCGTCCAGGTATTCCACAACCCCCAGCAGGGTGTCTTGTCCGAAGGCGGTAAAGGAAAGAAACAAAAAGAGACATACGGCAAAAAACCGTGAGAGACGAGAGATTTTTTTCATGGCGCCAGTTTCCTTGAATGCTGTTCTGTGTTTTATACGTATGAATATAACACACCCCTTCTCAAGGATCAATGTATCATCCTCAAAGAGAAAAAAATTCTGAAAAGACTGTTGACCGCCGGCCGGTGAGATCGTTATATTATGGATATTACAAAGTATTACCAAAGGAGTTTATCCATGAAAAAGCTCGTCCTGGGATTATTACTGCTTGTTTCAACCACCCTTCTCTTCGCCCGGGGTGAAAAAGAACCCGCACTCCCGGAGGAAGGGGGAAGGCTTGGAGCTTTTGTCTCCATCCTGCCTCAAAAGACCTTCGTGGAGAGGATCGGTGGTGACCGGGTTTCTGTGAGCGTCATGGTAGAACCGGGGAAAAGCCCAGCCACCTACTCCCCCACCCCCAGGCAGGTTTCAGCCCTCGGTGAAGCACAGGTGTTCTTTACCATCGGCGTTGCCTTCGAGCGAGCCTTTCTTCCGGCGGTTCAGAAGAATTTAAAGAATCTTCTTATCGTCGACACCTCCGAGGGTATCGAAAAGCGGCCCATCGAAGGGCACGACCACGGGGATGAGGAAGATCACGGCCACGAAGCGGAAGAGCCGGACCCCCATATCTGGATGTCTCCCGTCCTGGTAAAAAAACAGGCCTGGATCATCGCCGAAACCCTGACAAAGCTTGACCCCGCCGGGGCGGCCTATTACCGAAAGAATCTGGAATCCTTCATCACCAACCTGGATACCCTGGACGCCCGGCTGGCCGAGGTTCTTAAACCCTATGCCGGACAGACCATCTTCGTGTATCATCCCGCCTTCGGTTACTTTGCCGACCGGTACGGCCTGAAACAGGTAGCCATTGAAACCGGGGGAAAGGAACCTACGCCGGCCACCTTGAACGAGATTATAGAACACGCCAAAGAGGAGGGAGTGCGGGTCATCTTCGTGCAGCCGGAATTTCCCGCCGACAGCGCCGCCGCCGTGGCCGCGGCTCTTAACGGATCCGTAGTCACCGTGGCTCCTCTGGCTGCCGACTACTTTGAAAACCTTGAACGCCTGGCCGAAGCCCTGGCCGGAGCCCTGAAACCATGAAAAAGCCGTCCCGGCCTAACGAGTCCATTCTATCGGTGGAACACCTTTCCTTCTCCTACGGCGACAAGCCCCTTTTCAAGGACATCTCTTTCACGGTAAACGACGGTGATTATGTCACCGTTCTAGGCCCCAACGGCGGGGGCAAATCCACCCTGGCAAAATTGATCATCGGCCTGCTTCTTCCCTCCGAAGGGCGCGTTCGCATCAGAGGATTGTCCCCGGGGAACGCCGGGCACCTGATCGGCTACGTGCCCCAGTACATGAACTTCGACACCCATTTCCCCATCTCCGTTTTCAACACGGTTCTCACCGGGGCCATGAACCGCCCCTTCGGGTTTTACACCCGGGAAGAAAGACTGGCCGCCTCAGGAGTCCTGGAAGCAGTGGGCCTTGAGGCTCTTTCACGGGCTTCCTTCGCCGAAATCTCCGGCGGTCAGCGGCAGAGAACCATGATAGCCCGGGCCCTGGTGGGAAATCCGGAACTCCTTATCCTGGACGAACCCACCGCCGGGGTGGATGTGGCCATCGGGCAGGACCTGGAAGAGCTTCTCCGCCGGCTCAATGAGAAGCTGACCATCCTTATGATCACCCATGACTTCGGCTTCGTGGATAAGGCGGTTTCCCGGGTTTTCTGCGTAAACAACAACGTAATCGAGCACCCCATAGAAGAGGTGGATGAAAACCTGATTCTCTCGTCCTACGGCCGGGGGGTCAAATCGGTCCGCCACGATGTGCACCTGGGGGACCACCGATGAACTATTTTATCGACGCCCTGACGAATCCCGCCGTGCCCTTTCTACGCTTTGCCCTGCTGGCGGGAATCTTCTCCAGCGCCGCCTTCGGCATGATCGGCACCCTGGTGGTGGTGAAAAGGATATCCTACATCGCCGGCGCCGTCAGTCACGCCACCCTGGCCGGTCTTGGCTTTGCCCTGTACATGAACCAGGTCCACGGCGCCGCCATCCAGCCCCTCCTGGGAGCCCTGGGAGCCAGTCTGCTCTCGGCCCTGATTATAGCCCTGGTCACCATGCGCAAACGGGAGCGGGAAGATACGATCATCGGCACCATCTGGGCCGTGGGCATGGCTTTGGGGCTCCTCTTTATCGCCCGGACCCCCGG
>JAFGDJ010000190.1 GCA_016932135.1 Spirochaetales bacterium
ACTCTGGCAAAACTTGAAAAATTTGTATGGAATACCATTATGGATAAGATAACCGACCGTCAAATGCAGAACAGTGAGCTGACTTTCCGGGACATGGAAATCATATCCAAAACCTTTGTCCGCATACTTGCCGGGCATTTCCATTCCCGTATAGAATACCCCGATATGAACGGCAGCAGGACGTAATCATAGATACACCATGAACGAAGTCGAGATAAGCACTCTTGACATTGAACCTCCCCCATGGATTCCAGCCTGTAAAGGATTTATAGAGAAAACGCTGGCAGCTCTTCACCTGGATTCCTGGGAACTTTCGCTGGTTTTCTGTGATGACGCCTCGATGAAGTCTTTAAATTCCACCTACCGACACAAAGAAGAGACCACCGATGTGCTTTCCTTTCCCCAGGAAAACGGACCTGCCCCGGGGGAATGGTACTACGCCGGTGATATTGTCATTTCTCTGCCTCAACTGGAAAAACAGGCGAGGGAATGGGGAGTTACGGTGAACGAAGAGCTGAAGCGGCTCATTATTCATGGTATACTCCACCTTAAGGGTATGGACCACGAGACAAACAGTGCCGATGAAGAGATGCTTCTTCTTCAGGAACGGCTGCTGAGCCAAGTGGAGGAAAATATTCTTTGAAAAAAAAGACGTTCTTTGGAAAAATCCTGGGTAAAAACGAAGAAGCCTTGGAGGAAAGCATCGACAGCCTCAACCCCATCGAAAAGGATATGATCCGGGGCATTGTCGAACTCTCGGAAACCACGGTAAAGGAAATTATGGTTCCCCGCATAGACGTGGTTTTCGTATCCAAGAATACACCGATAAAAGAAATGCTGGAAACCCTTATCGAATGCGGGCATTCGCGGGTACCGGTATACGAAGATACCATTGATAATGTCATAGGCATGCTCTATGTGAAGGATTTCCTTGGTTTTATCTTAAGAGATGAACCCATCGAGATAGCCCAGATCATACGAAAACCCTATTTTGTTCCCGAGAGCAAGCGTCTGGACTCCCTCTTACGGGAGTTTAAAAGGCGAAGGGTGCATATTGCCGTGGCGGTGGATGAATACGGCGGCGTTTCCGGCGTTGTTTGCATGGAAGACATCATTGAAGAAATCGTCGGTGAAATCCAGGATGAATTCGACAATGAAGATGAAAGTGTTCTGGAAATAGGCGAGGGGGTCTACCTATGTGACGCCCGGATTAATCTTGAAGAATTACACGATAAAACGAACCTTTCCCTGCCCACGGAGGAATTTGACACCCTAGGCGGGTTTGTCTTCGGCCTGCTGGGAAAAATCCCGGTGAAATTCGAAAAGGTTCGCTACCAGGATATCGATTTCATCGTCCAGGAAGTGGAAGGTCATAAAATTAAAACGATTAAAATAGTAGGCAAGGTGAAAGAATGAAATTCTTCATTAGAAACCTTTTTATTGTGAGCTTGTGCTTCTTTCTCTTTCCCATGACAGGGCAATCGGAGGGAATCTCATCGGCTGTCCGGCTTTACGGGGAAGGGCGGGCCTTACAGGATCAGGATAATTATTACAGCGCTATCGAACGGTATCGACAAGCCCTGGAAATGAATCCCTCCTATGTTCAAGCCCTGCGTGGATTGGCGGAGTGTTACTTTTTCCTGGATGAACCGGAGGAGTCCTTGGTCTGGGTACGCAAAACCTCCGCCTTTGTGAAGGATGATCCGGATATTATGAACCTGGAAGCTCGAATTCTCATCGGCTTGGGACAGCTTGGTGAAGCGGAAAAACTCTTTCGTGCTATTCTGGAAATACAGCCGAACAACCTGGGAGCCCTCTTCGGGTATGCCGAGTTGGATATTGTCACCGGAAAGGTGGAGAATGCCGCCAGGAGGTACGAAGATGCCTTGAGAATTTCTCCGGAAAACCGGCAGGCTATCTTATCTCTGGTTATGGTATATGACAATCTGGGGATGACCGACAAGGCAGAGTATTTTGCCAAGAGAGCTTTACAGATCCATGCGGACAATTTTAAGGTTCATTATGTTGTGGGAAGGCATTATTTCCGAAAGGGTGACCTGACAACGGCGGAATATCACGCGAAAAGCTCATTACAAATGGATCCGGAGAACAATGAAACCCTCATTCTGCTCAGCGATATCTACCTTCAGACAGGACGCTACGAGGAAGTCCTGGATCTCGGCACAACGGTTCTGAAAACGGACAGGAAAAACCATATCATCTGGTATATTCTTGGACTCGCCTCATGGAAACTGGGGCAGTACCAGGAAGCCAGATATTATCTCAACGAAGCGGTACATCTACAGTCCGATGATGATCTGGCAAGAATAGCCATGGAACAATTATTGATAGAGCATTTTCCCATGGAAGACACTCACAGACAAGAGGCGGCGGAATATCATTTTATTGCAGGACAAAGATATAGCGATAAAAATATGCTTCCGGCAGCCTTGCGGGAATACCGCAGAGGATTAATGCTGAACCCCTTATCGGAAGAAGGAAGATGGGCTTACGGAAAAATCTTCAAAGATGCCGGGAATGTGGCGAAATATGTGTCTGTCCTGGAGGTCCTGATTAAAGAAGGGACGAAAAACAGGGCTATTCTGGATGAGTACGAAATCTATTCCAGCCTTCTCCCCGGCAGCGTGGCGTTTGAATGGGAGATAGATCAGTTTTCTCATCCCCGGGACCTCTACCTCTTATCCGTATTTTATACCCGGGATCAAGGCGGAACCGGCCACCCGGAGGGCGCTGCTTTCCTCGGCAGATATGCCGGCGATCTTCTTTTCGCCCGAGAATCCCTGGAGCCTTTACGGGAAAGGCCTGTGAAGGATTTCGCTGAAGCCTTCCGTACAGCCCGGCAGGACGGCAGCGATTATTTTGTGATTCTCACATTCCGGGAAATAGATAGAATCGTCTCTTTGCTTATTCAATGCTATCGTTCCGAAACTGGTACTCTGGTTATGGAAACCCACATCCTGCGAACCGGAAACGGGAGGATCCCCGCCGCCTTTACCGAAGGAGCAAGCAGAATAGCTTCCATGCTTATTCCCCGGGGCAGGTTAATTGACAGGTCTTTCAACCAGGGACTGATGGACCTGGGAACGGCCGACGGTGTCGCATCGGGGGATGAGTTTTATATTCTCCGGCGGGGCAGCCTTCAGATGGCTCCCGACGGCTTGAATTTCAACTATGCGGAAAGCGATATACTTGGTGTTTTCACGGTTACTGAAACGGATTACCTGGTTTCTCAGGGTACTATTCAACGAAAAGGTTTTTTCGATATGATTAACCAGCACGATCACCTCGTTCCCGCGCTTTCCGATGAGCTTCCCGACCCGGGTACTGAACCGCCGGGTAATATGGATCTCTACAAGATGCTGCTCCGTCTCCAGTGACATTGACAAGGCTCTAGGTTTTCCACTACTATAAGGCGTAAAAAAAGGAAGAATCTTCTTAAAAATATCAGGAGGATATATATGAAATTAGCAATCAACGGATTCGGTAGAATAGGAAGGAATGTATTCAAAATCGCCTGGGATACGAAGGGGATGGAAGTTGTCGCTATTAACGACATTACCAATCCCGCTACATTAGCTCATTTATTGAAATACGATTCGACCTACGGCGTGTATAATCATCAGGTCTCCAGTACCGACAAAGCCATTGTCGTGGACGGCAAGGAAATAAAGGTATTTGCGGAAAAGGATCCGAAGGTACTCCCCTGGAAAGATCTGGGTGTTGATATCGTTGTGGAATCCACCGGCGTGTTCCGTGAAGCCTCGTCTTCCAAGGGCGGCTATAAGGATCATATCGTCGCCGGAGCCAAAAAGGTTATTTTAACTGTCCCTGCCAAGGACAAGATCGACCAAACCATTGTGCTGGGGGTCAATGACGACACTATCGATCTTTCGAAAGAAGCTTTTTCCAACGCTTCCTGTACCACCAACTGTATTGCTCCCATGGTAAAAGCCGTGCATGATGCTTTCGGGGTTGAACACGGTCTTATGACTACAATCCATGCATATACCAACGATCAAAAGATTCTCGACGCACCTCATTCGGACCTGCGAAGAGCCCGCTCTGCCGCCCTTTCCATGATACCTACCACCACCGGAGCCGCTAAGGCCGTCGGTTTGGTGATCCCCGAGTTAAACGGAAAACTAAACGGCATGGCCATTCGAGTACCCACTCCCACCGGCTCTCTGGTGGACTTAACCGTGCAGCTGAAATCCGATCCCTCCGTTGAGGAACTCAATACCGTAGTTCGGAAGGCTGCCGAGGGCTCCATGAAGGGTATTCTGGAATACACGGAAGATCCTATCGTCTCGGCGGACGTACGGGGTAATAGCCATTCTTCGGTCTTCGACGCCCTGAGCACCATGAAATTGGGGCAAGGCTTTTTTAAACTCATTTCCTGGTATGATAACGAGTGGGGGTATTCCTGCAGGGTCGTCGATCTGGCGAAACGATTAGTATAACTGGAGGAAAGACCTATGGAAATCAGAACGATTCGAGAGGCGGATCTTTCACATAAAACCGTTCTTATGAGGGTCGATTTCAATGTTCCCTTGAATAAGGGGAAAATCACCGATGACACTCGTATTCGCGCTGCCCTTCCAACCATAAACTATATTCTCGAAAAACCGGGTACCAGGCTTGTTTTGATGAGCCACCTCGGACGTCCGAAGGGTGAGCCGTCAGAAGAATTTTCCCTGGCCCCGGTAGCTCACGCTCTGGCAGGTTTGTTGGGAAAGGAAGTTATCTTTGTAAAGGACTGTATCGGTCCTTTGGCGGAAGAAGCGGTATCGCGACTTGAAACCGGATCGGTCCTTCTTCTTGAAAACCTGCGTTTCCACGCCGGTGAAACCAAGAACGATCCTTCCATGGCAAAGGCTCTGGCAAAACTGGGGGATGTCTATGTGAACGATGCTTTCGGCACGGCTCACAGGGCTCATGCTTCCACCGAAGGCATCACCGCTTTTCTTGATTCCTACGGCGGTTTTCTCATCGAAAAAGAGGTTGCCTTTCTCGGCACAGTTATCGAGTCACCGGAGAAACCCTTCGTGGCTATCATTGGCGGAGCGAAAGTATCCACTAAAATTGCCGTTCTTGAATCCTTGCTGCCTAAGTGCACCTCCCTGGTTATCGGCGGCGGCATGGCCTATACCTTTTTAAAAGCCCAAGGCAAAAAGATCGGTGGGTCCCTTTGTGAAGAAGATTTTCTCGACACTGCCTCTTCCCTGCTGAAAAAAGCCGGAGCATTAGGTGTACAGGTTATCCTTCCTTCGGACCATGTGGCTGCCAAAAGTTTTGACGCCGACTCAGAACCCCAGGCTATTGACGGAGAAGAAATTCCCGACTCTCTGATAGGCATGGATATCGGACCGAAAACCATCACGGAAATACGTAAAGTGGTTTCCGGGGCAAAAACTCTTATCTGGAACGGTCCTATGGGAGTATTTGAATTCGACGTCTTTTCTCAGGGGACCCTGGAAGTCGCTAAAGCGGTGGCCGCCTGCGGCGGCACCACCGTGGTAGGAGGCGGAGATTCAGTAGCCGCCGTAAATAAATACAATCTGGCCGATACCATTGATCACGTTTCCACCGGCGGCGGTGCTTCACTGGAATTCCTCGAAGGCCTGGTGCTTCCCGGCATAGCGGCGCTGCAAAAGAAATAGAGGCGGTAAAAACGAATGAGAACCTATTATATCGCGGGTAACTGGAAAATGCATATGACGATTCCTGAAGCCCGATCGTTAGCCAAAGAACTGGCCGGTGAGTTGAAGGGGTGCCGGCATAAAATCATGATAGCCCCTCCGTTTACCGCTCTGGCCGCCGTGGCGGAGATATGTAAAAAATCGGGGATTCTTCTGGGCGCTCAGAATATGTGTACCGAAGAGAGCGGTGCTCATACCGGGGAAATTTCAGTATTGATGTTGAAAGACCTGGGCGTGGATGTAGTGATCCTCGGCCACTCAGAACGACGACATGTGTACGGTGAGAAAGATTCCGACATCAATAAAAAAGTATTACTGGCCTTGAAACACGGTTTAGACGTTATTCTTTGTGTCGGAGAGACCCTGGAAGAAAGGGAAGCCGGAAAAGCCCTGGAAATTTCCCGGAATCAACTAATTTCAGGTCTCGCCGGTGTTTCTGAAAAGGCGATGAAATCTGTTACTATCGCCTACGAACCTGTCTGGGCCATAGGAACGGGGAAAACCGCCACGCCGGAGGACGCCAACGAAGTTCACGCGGATATCCGAGCCTGCCTGAAGGATCTTTATTCTGAATCTTTAGCCGCGTCCGTAACAATACAGTACGGTGGGTCGGTAAAACCGTCGAACGCCCGGGGGCTCATGGAAATGGAACATCTGGACGGAGCCCTGGTAGGAGGAGCTTCTTTGAAAGCCGAAACCTTCGTGCCCATCGCGCTGTTCGATGCATAATTATGGGGAGATAATACATGGGTATACTTGAAATTATTCTACTGATTATTTTTATTATTGGAAGTCTGCT
>JAFGDJ010000191.1 GCA_016932135.1 Spirochaetales bacterium
AAGATTATCCGTATCATGGACCGGCATTTCGACTTCGCCGGAAACCTGAACGAATGGACCGACCGGGTATTTACCCGTAAGACAGGACCTTACGCCTTGATGATGGACAAGGTTGAACAATTTCTTGAAGAGAGGGACAAGGTATGATAACGAATATTAACCACATCGGTATTGCGGTAAACAGTATTGAGGAACACATCCCCTTTTACCGGGATGTCCTGGGACTGGAATTCCTCGGCATCGAGGAAGTTCCCGAACAGAAAGTAAACACCGCGATTTTCAAGGTAGGAGACGCGGAGATCGAACTCTTAGAACCTACATCTCCCGAGAGCACCATTGCCAAGTTTATTGAGAGCAAGGGCGAAGGGATGCACCATATTTCCTACCAGACCGACAATATTGAAACAGAAATTGCCAAGATGAAAAATCATGAAGTGCGGATGATCGATGAAGCCCCCCGGGGGGGAGTGCAGCATACGAGAATCGCTTTCCTGCACCCCAAATCTTCCGGCCGGGTGCTAACCGAGCTCACTGAAGCCGCGGACTGATAAGCAAAAAGCAGCGGAACGCCGTGGTGCCAGGGTATCGGCACCACGGTTAAACCGTTTCGGCTACCTTTCTGAAATGAAAGCCGTATACTGCCATCCGGACGATGACGTCCAATTTTGACGGCTGCCGGAAGAGACCCCAGACCAGGGTGCCCCAGAAAGGGATTTTTTCTTTTCCCCGGATACCGCACCTCCATAGAGCCTTAAACAGGGCTTTTATCTCCCCTGAAGACACTCTTTTTCTCATGCTTATGCGAGGTTTAAATTCCCTTACAAAGGTACGCAGCCGTTTATAATAGAAGGACGGCGCATAGATTGTACTGAGAATCTTTTTATACCCCGAAACGAGGATTTCTTTGTCCATTTTCGGAATGAAATTAAGAGACCCGTCCATATTATCCCCACTCATGGTTTTTACAATTCTTTTTTCAGTGGCGAGTCTTTTATGAAGCTTTGTTCCCAGGGGGGCGTTCAAAAGCCCTACCATGGCCGTTACGATACCGCTTTTCTGGATAAAATCAATCTGCTTTCTGAATATCGACGGGCCGTCATGATCAAAACCGACGATGAACCCCCCGGAAACGGAAATGCCCGAATTCTGGAATTTCCTCACCGAGCCAACCAGATCTCTGTTACAGTTCTGTCGTTTACCGCATTCGGTAAGGCTTTCGGTATCGGGTGTCTCTATCCCCACGAACACGTGGGTAATATTCGCCCGGGCAAGCAGGTCTACCAGCTCCTCATCATCCGAGGTATCAATGCTTATTTCCGTGGTAAAAGCGAAGGGATAATCCCGGTTTTCCAGCCAGGTGATCAGAGCGGGAAGCAGGTCTTGTTTTAACCGCCGGCGGTTTCCGGCGATGTTATCATCCACAATGAATACGTCTCCTCGCCACCCCAGATCGTACATGCACTGAAGTTCTTTAAGGAATCGGTCGCTGGTCTTCATTCTGGGTGTCCGGCCGTTCAGCATGGTAATGCTGCAGAACTCACAGTCGAAGGGGCATCCCCGGGAATATTGGATGCTTAAGGAAGCGTACCTGTTGAGCTTCAGGAGGTTCCACCGGGGGACCGGTGTTCCGGATATATCCGGATAGGTGTCACATTGATAGAGCTTTTTCAGGGTGCCCTTTTCAAGGTCTTCAAGAAAAAAGGGGAGGGTTTCTTCAGCCTCATTCAAGACAAAGTGATCGATTTCCGGAAAACTCTCCCAGTCCAGGGTGAAAACCGGACCACCTCCGACAACGGTCTTCTTATGGTCTTTGCATCGGGCGACGATACGGTGGATTGAGGCGGTATGTACATTCATGCCACTTAAAAAAATCATGTTCGCCCAGGTTAGATCTTCATCCGTCAGTTTTTCCACATTCAGATCAACGATTTTTTTATCCCAGTTCTCCGGAAGCATGGCCGCCAGGGTTACAAGACCGAGGGGAGGCAAGGCTGCTTTTTTTGAAATAAAATCCAGGGCCCAGTGGAAACTCCAAAAGGTCTGGGGGGTTTCGGGGTAGATGAGAAGCGCTTTCATTTTTAACTCCTTAACGAGTCCTTACGACTGCTTCTTTAAGTATACCGCCGAAACGGGAAAGGTTATGTAATAGTAGTGTAAAAGCCCTCAACGGGGTAAAGGGCTATTTGTTCTGCCGCTTGAAGTCCTTCATCATTTTGCTGCGCAGTTCCGGTGAAGATATCACCTTGTAAGCCGTCAGGGCCATGGCTTTTCCCGCCTCCAGCATCACTTCATAGGCCTTGTCGGTGTTACAGAGGTCGGCAAAGCCCTCGGTATGTCCGGGGATCATCTTATCTGTCAGGGCAAGGACCGGATGAATGGCCGGGACAATCCGGCTGACATTTCCCATATCGATAGAGCCTAACCCCTCGGTTTGCCTGGAAACATCCACAAAGCCGATGTCGTTGAGGCTTTCTTTAAACAGCTCCACCAGGACTGGATTGCTGATCATGGCGTCGTAGAAGTTGCCGAACTGGGTTATCTCCACCTCGGTCCCCGAGGCCAATGCAGCGCCCCTTGCACAGTCCATCACCCGCTGTTCCACTTCCAGGAGGTACTTGTTGTCGTTCGAACGGATACAGATCTCCGCCACCGCCAGGTCGGGGATGATATTGCTCGCTTTCCCGCCGTCCTTGATGATACCGTGAATTCTTACGTCGTCTTTCAGGTACTGCCTCAAGGCATTGATGTTGGTAAAGGTGAGGATAACTCCGTCCAGGGCATTCCTCCCCTCTATCGGTTCGGCGGCGGCATGGGCGTTCTTACCGTAAAAGGTAAATTCCCAGCTTCGGCAGGCCAGGGAACGGACGTTGATTTTCGTGCCGAAACCCGGGTGGAACATCATCGCCAGATCGAGGCCGTCGAAAACTCCCGCCTGGATAAGGTCGATCTTGCCGCCCCGGACCTCCTCGTCCGGGGTCCCGATAATCGTTACTTCAAAGGCCGGGGGAGCCTCGCAGAGGCTTAAAAGCAGGCCGGCGGTTACCGATGCTCCGGCAATGAGATTATGACCGCAGGCGTGGCCCAGGTCGGGCAGGGCGTCATATTCAGCGCAGAAGGCTACCCGCACGGCTTCTCCATCACCGATTTTTTTTATAGCCCTGAATGCCGTGGGCAGGTTTCCTATTCCCTTTTCGATGTTCTTGAAACCCCTGGCTTCCAGAAAGGAGCATATTCTCTCCATGGATCGGTATTCCTCACCGCTCAACTCGGGGTTGGTGTGGAGATCTTTCGACAGGGCGATGAGATCCTTCTTATGCACTTTGAGAGCTTTGTTCATGGTGTCCAGGGCGTTCATTCTTTATTTCTTCCTTTTATTGACAAGAGGTTAACCGGTGGCAGGCCGCCAGGTGTCCCGGAGCCAGGGGTATCAGAGGCGGCTCTTCCAAGAGGCAGATATCCATGGAGCAGGGGCATCGGGGATGAAAACGACAGCCTGAGGGCATATCCAGGGGGTTGGGGGTTTCACCCCGGAGAATTGTTCTTTCCCGGCTTTTCTGAATTTTCGCCAGGGGCATGACCTCCACCAGGGCTTTTGTGTAGGGGTGCAGGCAGGAACCCACGATGAGATCCGGGCTCCCCACTTCCATGATCTTTCCCAGGTACATAATAGCTATGCGGTCGGAGATCAGCCAGGCCAGGGAAAGGTCATGGGTAATGAATAGGCAGGAAATTCCCAGGGTATCCCTTAATCCTACTAAAAGTTTGAGAATATCCGCCCGAATGGACACGTCCAGCATGGAAACCGGCTCATCCGCCACCAGGAAGGACGGCTGCATGATCAGGGCTGCGGCAATGGCTACCCGCTGGCGCTGTCCGCCGCTGAGTTCATGGGGCAGCCGGTAGAGGTAGTCTTCCGGCGGGGTGAGCCCAGCCCAGCAGAGGGCTTCCAGAACCTTCTCTTTTCTTACCGCGGGGTTGTCCACCAGGCCGTTTACCAGCAAGGGCTCTTCAACAATATCGTAGATCGAATCCCGGGGGTTTAAGGATTGATAGGGGTCCTGGAAAATGATCTGAGCCTTCTTCCGGAATTCCCTAACCCTATTACCGGTCCCCCGGGGAAGCTCTTTTCCCTCAAAGAGAACGGAACCGGCGGTCCGTTCCACCAAAGACACCAGGGCCTTTCCCGTGGTGGTTTTTCCGCTGCCGCTTTCCCCCACTAAAGAAAGAATCTCCCCTTTCTCAATGGTCAAATCGATACCGTCCACGGCTTTTACCCTGGAAATCTTCCGGCTGAACATTTCCTCAATAAAACCCCGACGGATGGTGAAATGAACCTTTAAATCCTTTATCTCCAGCAGAGGACTCATGCCCGACCTCCTGTAAGCAGATGGCAGGCTGCCAGGTGACCCTTCCCCAGGTCGGAAAAAGCCGGTTCTATCTCCCGGCATTTGGGAATAGCCCTGTGACAGCGGGGGTGAAAGCGGCAGCCCGTGGGAGGATTGATGAGGTTGGGAGGATCTCCGGGAATGGATGAGGGCATTTCTCTTTTTCCGTGAATATCGGGAAAGGCTTCGGCGAGTTTTTCCGTGTAGGGATGGACATGATGTTCCAGGATATCCTCGGTAGAACCGATCTCGACTATTTTACCGGCGTACATTACCGCCACCCGCTGGGCTATTTCGCCGAGAAT
>JAFGDJ010000192.1 GCA_016932135.1 Spirochaetales bacterium
CCCTCTGCACCGACAACCCCTTGATGAGCGACACCACCCTGACCAAGGAAATGATTCTGGCGGTGGAATACTACGGCTTGACCTTACGAGACCTGGAAAAGATCTCCATTAACGCCATGAAATCGGCCTTTGTCCACTACGATGAAAGGATACGGGTTATCTACGACCGGCTGAAGCCGGGATACGCCGCCCTACGGGAAACCTCGGACCCCAACGGATGATACCTCAGTAGATCACGTAGGGACGCAGTTCCCGGATATCCAGCTTTACCCGGACCCTGGCGTGGTATCTCCCCGCGTCGATGATCACATAGGGCGCTTCCGTCAGCACAGCTTCTCCGGTAATTTCCCGGGGCTTGTTGAAAAAGCGGGGCCGCAGGTAGTTTCGAATCGCTTCTTTCACCCCTTCCCGCAGAGCGTCGTATTTTCCTTCCGTCCCTTGAAAAAGATCCCCGGCTCCCATACCCGAAGAGGAAGGGAGGGTGTTACTGCTCCAGTAGGAAAGATACCCCTCCTGAAAGTCTTCCAACCGGTAGAGCACCTCGGCCCGGTAAAATTCCCGGTCTACTCGTCCGCCGGTTATTCGGAGGTTTTCATCCCCCCAGGGGATGGCGTGAATCGGTTCCAAGGCAAAGGTCTCTTCCACCTCCCTGGCGGTATCCGAGGGGGTGTAGCGAAAGGTAAAACCGTAGATCATACCGGAAAACACAAACCGGGCTTCTTCCAGAATGAGACGGGCAGCCTCCTCTTCGCTCTGAGGATAGGCAACCCCGGCTACAATCGGTTCATATTCCACCCAGAAGGCACCGGAGAGGAAGTCCTCCGGGAAAAGGGGCGTCGTGGAAAATAAAAGGATGAGGATCGCAGTTCCGAAAGACGAACGATAAAAAGGCTTCACACCCTAGATATCGTCAAAAATCCACCGGCGGTGGAGGAGAAACCTACCACCGTCGGCCGCCGCCGCGGAACATGTCCAGGGGATTCCGTCCCAGGCGAAGAAGAAAATAGAGCCAGGCAAAACCGAAACCCGCCAGGTGGGTCAGGTGGGCGACACCGGAACGGGCTCCGGAGAATTGTGAAAGCACCTCGATAGCTGCATAGATTGCCACCAGCACCGGCGCACGGACGGGGATGATACCCATAACATAGATGGTGGATCCCGGGAAAAGGGCTGCGTAGGCCAGCAGCACGCCGTATACCGCCCCGGAAGCTCCCAGCAGAATGACCACGTACGACCCGGTGGCCACGTAGGCGGCAAAGGAAAAAAGCCCGGCCCCCAGACCGGTGATCAGGTAAAATACCAGGAATTCCGTGGACCCCAGGGACCGTTCCACCGCCGTGCCGAAGAAGAACAGGGCGATCATATTGAAAAGGATATGGGTAAAATTAGAATGGACGAACATATAGGTGAAAAGCTGCCAGTAGGCGTGACCTTCGATGACATAGCCGGGAATCATGGCCAGATACACGGTGGCCCGGGGGAGGGCCATGGTCAACAGGAACACGGCGATATTGATAAAAACAAGGATAAACGCCGCGTTGTATTGACGGTACACAAAAGGTTTTCGCAGGAATGAATTGCTCATGGTAGTAAAGGTACGGACAAACCTTGCCTTTAGTCAACGCCGAACTGGGGAATTTCAGAATCCCAGGCCGATATAGCATCCCCAGGCAGGAAATAAATAGCCGTAGAGATACTTCAACCCTATATAGGGATCAAGAACAAGACGACCCCCTTTGAAGCGGAAGGTATACCCGCCGCCCAGGTCACCGCCGAACCAGAAAGCCTTGTCCTCCAGAGCTCCTTCTTCGGTTGCGGCGTAGAGGGTTCCATAGGCCGCGGCTCCCCGCAGCCGGACCCAGAAACCTTCCGCATTTTCCGCTTTCCCGATTCTGAACACCGGTCCGGCGTAAACAGCCAGGGAATGTACCTGGGGAACGGCATCGTCAAAGGTCAGGGCGGAGGTGGTATAAGAAACCGCCGCGTCAAAGCCGGCTCTTCCGGGCATATACCGGTAGTTGCCCTCGACCACAAGCTTCGTCGTATCACCAAGCCAGTGGACAAGAGCGCCGGCGTCGAACATCAGTGAATGAGAAAACGCCCCTGTTTCTTCAAGACCGGCGATGCAAAGAACCGGCACAAACAACAGGAGAAGAACCGTCGTGCCGATAAGATTCTTTTTTTTCATTTGGGGGCTCCTGCAGATACTCTTCTATATACTTTCGAAGGAACCTTTTTACTTCCTCCAGAGTGTCGTCGGTCGGAAGTTTCTCAAGAAGCCTCTCCACATCCCCTCGCCGGGATATCAGGCCAAGGGAATGGGGAAAATTCAGAGAGAAAATCCAGCTGAGTTGGAGAAGATACATATCCAGAGTGGAGAAAACCTGGTGGTAATCGGCATTGGTTTTATTGAGGAGGCTCTTCACCAGCAGAGGATTGTAATCACCGGTTTCCTTCGGCCTCTGTTCTTCGACGATGCCTTCCTCCGTGACATTCATCGACGTTACCACGCGAAAGATATCGATTTTATCCGCGTCACGAATGACATGACAGTACAACAGGGTTGTTTCGTCCAGGTCCCCGGGGAGGATGAACTTGTTGTGAAGCCTCACCACGGTAAGAATGATCGTTCTTTCCTCTTCCGGCAATTCCTTGAGAAAATCTTCACTTCGGATGATCTGGGCCCCCCAATCTCCGTGATCCCGGGTTTCCCGGTCCTTGAAGGACCGGTAGAGACTGATCTGAGGAAACCGGGCGACATCATGCAGCAGGGCGCTAATCAAAATAAGCCGTTTATCCCTTTCAGGTAATCCAAGATGATCCGCCAGCCCTCGCGATTCGATAACAACGCGGTCGGTGTGATCTTTTTTGAGTGAAACATTCTGCTGAATAAAGGTATCGTCCGAGGAGAATCGGTCCAGGTAGGTTGCAAAGCGGTTTTTTATAATCTCATAAATATCTGACATTGGTCCTGTACGTCCCCGGGGCCCTAAAGCTTGTTGTTTTTTATAACCCTACCACTATATTCAGGGTTTGTGATGATAATCAACCGGTCCAGAGAGGGTGAACAACAATCTTCGGGGCACCGGAAAAGTTTTCTTGAGTATTCCGATCTTTTACCCCTATAATACCAGAAAAGGAGGCTCATTCATGAGAAAACTTGGCAGACTCTTTCTACTTTTCATACTCTTTACAACGATCCTTTCAGGACTCTCCGCGGAAGAATCTTCCGATTCGTCCGACTGGAAATTTTCCGTTGCCGGCTTAAGGGTCCTGTGGTTCGGCGTTACCCCCACCGGGGGCGATGCCACCCTGACCTATTCCGGCATCGAACTCATGGAAGACCTGAACACCTATCTCTTCTTCAAATTCGGCGGGGGCTACGAAGAGAAGGTGTATTATCATACGGCCGACGGTTCGGTGCTCTACGACACCTACGGGCTGGACAAGGAATACAAGCGCCGGGC
>JAFGDJ010000193.1 GCA_016932135.1 Spirochaetales bacterium
CGCCAGATCACAGAGTTCAAGAAAGCCGATCCCCCGTTCCTCGGCCATGGTGTGAAAGGTGTAATTGATCAACCGGATTCCCAGCTTTTGAGCTACCAGGGTGCTGACGGTAGTATTGCCGCACCCGCTTTTTCCGGAAACGGCGATGCGTAGTTCATTCGACATTTCGAAGCTGCTCCCGTATCTTTTCTATGCTGTCTTTTATGCCTATAACCGCCTGGTTTACTTCCAGCAGGAAACTTTTGGAAGCAATGGTGTTTATCTCCCGGTTGAGCTCCTGGCAGATAAAATCGAGCTTCTTTGATCCTCCGTTATCCTGGTCCAACAGGTCCCGGAAGGACGCCAAATGACCGTCAAAACGTTGAATCTCTTCCCCGATGGAGTATTTCATCAGGAGTATGGCCGTCTCCGCGGCTATCCGGCCTTCGTCCACGGATTTTCCGGCGATCTCATCAAACCGTTCCTTCAGATGCTGAGACAAAAGGGATTCCAGAAGATCGGCCTTTCCCCGAACGACTGCGAATAGCGTATCCATCTCTTCCAACTGCTGCCGCAGGTACACAGCCGTCTTTTTCCCTTCTTCCTTTCTGGTTTCCTCAAAGGCCGTCAACACCTCGGCCAACAAGGCCGACATCTCCCCCCAAAGGGCATCCATGTCCCGCACCTTCTCCGTTTGAAGAATCCCCTCCATCCGCAGCAGATGTCCCAGGCTGATCTCCGGTGGCAAACCCGCCGCTTCAGCCAGTTTTTTCAGGGCTTCGGCGTACATTTTCGCGTTCTTTGTATCCACCTGAATCTGGATCGTATCATCCAGTTCCCGAACCCGGCATATCACATCTACCCTTCCCCGGCCAACCGCCGCGGCAACCTGTTCCCGAACCAGAGGCTCCAGGGGACTGTAGATATGAGGCAGGGAGACCTGGATATCCAAATAACGGTTGTTGAAGGATTTTATTTCTACAGAGATGCTGTAACGGTCCGATACCTTCTCCCGGTACCCGTACCCTGTCATGCTTTTCACCGAATACCTTCCTCTTGACGTAAAGAATCGTAAAGGGAACGCCCCAACACCCAGTTGTTTCCCGCCCCCATGGTAATAAAAAGGTCTCCCGGCTGCAGTTCTTTCCGGCAGAAGTCTGCAGCCTCCATAACCCCAGGGAAATAGACCACCTTCCGGTGATGCTTCTTCACCTCTTCATACAGCCTGAGGCCGTCCACATTACCGACCTTTTCCCTGGCGGAGGCGTACACGGCGTGGAGAATCACCAGATCCGCCGCCTCAAACGCCCGGGCAAAGCCGTCCAAGAGCTTCTCCGTCCGGGAGTAGGTATGGGACATAAAATCCACCACCCGGCGGCGGTGGGGGTAAAACTCTCGGTACCCTTCCAGGGTTGTCCTTATTTCCGTGGGGTGGTGGCCGTAATCGTCGATAAAGAGAATGCCCCCGGCCTCCCCGAGGATCTCCGTCCGGCGGCGGCAGCCGGAATAACCCGCCAGGCTTTGCCGGGCTTTTTCCCAGGAATCCTCATCCACCTGGCCGAAGTGAAAGGCCAGCATCCGCCGGGAAAGAGCCGCCGCCGCCGCCGCGTTGAGGATCATGTGCCGCCCCGGGAGCCTCAGGGTGAGCTCCCCAACCCCGGCCAGGGTAAAAACGGAACGGCCGGGCTGTGTCTCGGCGGAGATAAGGCGATATTCTCCTTCTGCGTTGAATCCGTAGGGAATAAGGTTCACGTCCGGCCGGGCCTTGGTCATCCGGGCAGCCAGGTTTACCGCTCCCGGGTCGTCGGCACAGTAGATCAGTTCACCCTCCGGTTCTAACCCGGCGGCGTATTCGGTAAAGGCGTCAAGCACATCGTCGGCGTCTTTAAAATAATCCAGGTGGTCCGCCTCCACGTTAGTCACCACGATCCACCGGGGCTTGAAATTCAAGAAGTGACGCCGGTATTCACAGGTTTCCGCCACAAAAAAATCCTTTCCTCCCGACCAGGTCGACCGGTCGTGAAAGGCGGGAACCGATGAGCCTACCAGCACGGAAACCGGCAGCGCCGTTTCTTTCAGCATGGTTCCGACCATGGCAGTGGTGGTAGTCTTGCCGTGGATACCGGCGATACCGGCAAACCGGAAAGCCTCGGCGAAGGCTCCCAAGGCCTCGGGGTAGGACGCCAGGGGAAGCCTCCGTTTTACCGCCGCGGCGCACTCGGGGTTGTTCTCCCCGGTATAGGCGGCGGAACGCACCACCAAAAGGGTATCCGCGGGGATATTATCCGGTGAAAAACCCTCACGATAGGGAATTCGGAGATCCCGCAGAATTCCGTCGGTGTAGAATTCCTCGGCGGTGTCCGATCCGCTGACCCGGACCCCCCGGTGGTGGAGGAGTTCCGCCAGGGCGGACATACCGGTACCCTTTATTCCCACCAGGTGGACCGGTCCTTGAAGAAGCATATCCTTGAGCGTTGATTCCGGCATGGGATTATCATAGTTAGTTGAGGGGCTTTATGCAACCGAGGACTTGCCTCGGCATGAAAACCGTGGTTTACTTGAAAGTATCTACAGGAGGAACAATAAATACCATGCGGCATCAGGGTTATAAAAAGGACCTGGATCCGGGGAAATACGCCCGGCCCGTGGCGGCGTTTATTCGCTTCTACGCGTATCTGCGGCGCCTTTTCGCCGAATTTCGGCACGATCATTGTTTTGTCCGGGCTTCCAGCCTGGCTTATAACACCCTTCTGGCCATGGTTCCCCTGCTGGCCTTTGTTTTTTCCCTGCTGGCCTCTTTCGCGGATCTCTCCCAGATTCAGGAGCAGTTAAAAGTTTTTCTTTTAGAGCTTTTTCTGCCCACCCGGCAGGAAGAGATCATCGCCTATCTTGACCGGTTTGTCGCCAATGCCGGGACCCTGGGGACCGTGGGACTCCTCATTTTCGCCCTGACTTCCATTCTCCTGCTGAACACCATCAATGAAAACATCAACGCCATCTGGGGCAGTAAATCCAGAAGGAATTTTATTTCCAAGTTTACCACCTACACTTCGGTGATCATTTTCGGTTCCTTGCTCATTTCCACCAGCTTCGCCCTGACCCGGTCGATTCGAAACATCTTCAATATCGGCAACCCTGCCGCCGGTTTTCTCATGAATCT
Organism: Spirochaetales bacterium; assembly: GCA_016932135.1. Taxonomy (GTDB): domain Bacteria; phylum Spirochaetota; class Spirochaetia; order JAFGDJ01; family JAFGDJ01; genus JAFGDJ01. The sequence continues at coordinate 3,140 of JAFGDJ010000193.1, forward strand.
GGCCATCCAGGTATCCCCTTTGATTCTCATCTTCCTCACCTTTCTTCTGATCATCGTCGTCGTACCGGCAGCCAGAATCAATGTTGCCAGTGCCTGTCTGGGAGCCGGCATCGGCTCGCTTCTCTGGAACATCACCAAGGTTTTGTTTGTCCAGGGGACTAATTATGTCATGAGGACGTCGGTGATGTACGGGTCCCTGGCCTCTATCCCGATTTTCCTGGTATGGCTCTACCTGACCTGGCTTATTATCCTTCTCTCCCTGGAGATCACCTTTCTCCACCAGTACCGGGGAAATCCCTGGACAGGAAGAAACCTCTCTTCCATGGAACCGATGGAACGACTTTCCCTGGGACTGGAAGTTTTTTTCACCGTGGCTGAAGGTTTCCACACCGGCGCGAGACCTCCGAGCGTCATAGAATTGGCCCGCTCCTATTCGATGACCTTAGAGGACGCCCGGAACCTGATAGATCTCTTCCAGGAAGCCGGGTTGGTGTATCCCATCCGATCGAAGGAAACCCGATATACCCCTTCGAAACCGCTGGAAAGTATTTCTCTCAAGGAAGTGATTCTTGTACTCTTTGGCACCCCCAGGCTGAAAGCCTCGACTGCCTCCATGGATATTGTTCACGGCATGTTTCATCAAGCGGTGGAGACGGTGGGCAGCATGACTGTTCGGGATGCTTTGGAAAAAAGAATCGGGAAATAAACGTCAGGGCGCACCACCGCGAAAAGGCGGCGGTGACCCCCCGGATTAAGAAGCCTGAGCTGCTTCTTTTTTCTTGGCGCGAGCCAGGGCGGCCCGGCATTGCTTACAGATCATAACTTTCTTTTCATTCATCTCGTGTTCGTACACAACCTTAATGCCGCTCCGCTTGCAAACCGGACAGGTTCCCCTTCCCCGATTGACTGTTTCAAGCAAGCCGAAGCCTCTATGCGTCTTACCCATACAAATAACTCCTTATCACGTCCCCCAAGGGTGGATTGACTATAGACAGATCGGCCGGTCCTGTCAAGGCCGGCGGAGGATCCATCGTACCAGTTCAAGACATCGGGCCGAGCCTTGCCTGACGATCCCGCGGAATCCCTTCACCGGACCGGAGCGGACCTGGTCGGAGATCGAACGGATCAGCAGATAGGGCACCCGGCCGAGGTAAGCCGGCAACGCGGCGGCGGCACCTTCCATATCCACCGCATCCCCCTTCAGAGCGGCAATTTTATCCGCCCATAAGGGGAGGATTGACGGGGTGAGAAATATATCGGC
>JAFGDJ010000194.1 GCA_016932135.1 Spirochaetales bacterium
AAGCCATGCTTCGGTGGGCTGGGTGAAATCGCCGCCCGCACCTAAAAGGGTCCATGCAACGCCGTTATAAGTGTAAATGGAAAGCTTACATTCATTGTTGTAATCCTCCAGGGCCAGGAGCAGTTCCCCGTCTTCCGTGAAATAAGCCGCCCTGGTACCAAGCTCAGCGAAGGCTCCATCGCCGATATCCGTCCAGGCGGTACCGTTCCAGGTATAGACCCCCGAGGTCGCCCAGATGGGAACAACGCAGAGATCACCGCTTTCCAGGATCCCCGCGGCTACCGTGTCTCCGGGAAAACCGGGAGCCAGGTCGTCGGTGTACTTCACCCATTTCGAGTCGGCGTATCGGTACACCCGGATGGTATCACCATCGGGACCCTCATTCATATAACGAAGGACCAGTAGAAGGCCGTCCTCCGGGTGCCACACCAGGTCCAGGGCGCCGATATTTTCTTCCGGGAAGTACTGGTCCCCCACGATCTCCCAGCCGCCGAGGCTGTCATCCCGAAAAAAATAGAGGAAGCAGGAGCCAAAAAAAAGAATCGACAATATCACCATGATTATCAGCTTTTTCATCCCCGCCTCCTAGCGAAACCGCATCTCGAGGCCCACCCGGCCTCGGATTTCATGAAGGAATATGGCGGTGTCGGAAAAAAGCATTTCCAGAACATACTCCGGCCCCGCCTGGAAAGCCAGTTCAAAGGACTGAAAGTCCAGGGAAAAGATTTCCGACAGAATTCCCCCGGCAAACCGCAGACCCCAGAGATACAGAACCGGCGAATTGGAGGGATGATGGGGGACAAACAGCAGGTAATCCGCGTAGAGCAACCCCAGGGAAACATAGGGCTGGGCATAGCGAAAAGCCGATACCCGGGCGGTTCCTCCGATGGAAAGGTCCACCCTGCGGAGAACGTCAAACTCTCCACCGGTCAGAAGGTAGCTGCCGGTATAATCCAGCCACAGTCCCAGGGTGTACCATCCCCGGGGAAGAGCCGCCTCAAGTCTGGCATTCCCGCCGCTACACTGCCCTTCCAGGTCCAGAGGCTCGGCCGATCCCGAAAGGAAGTAGTCGTCCAGAGAAGTCCCCCAGCCGTACCAACCCCCCGCTGAAACGGAGGTGTAGTCCTGCCCCGAACAAAACAGAGCGGTTAAACCTAGAAAAATTATACTGAATAGGAATTTCTTTTTCATAATCCTCTCCTCACCACATTAAACTTTTTCGTACAATCCGATTATACCTCCACCGGTTAAAACCCGGCATCGCCTGAGTTCAGTGAAATCCTTCGGATTCAGAAGGTTCTTGAGCCCCCCCATGGCGATATAGTTCTTGAAGTTCCGGTAATGTTCACCTCCGGCAATACGTTCCACGGCGGTAATGCCCAGCCGCCCGGGGAGCCTGGTTTCATCATCGAACATAAAATCAACAATAAGAAGTCGTCCTTTCATTTTCAGGACCCGATGGGCTTCTTCCAGAACCTTTCGGGCCGTAAAGGCATCCTTTTCATGGAGAGCGAAACTCAATATCACCACGTCGAAGGATCGGTCCTCAAAACCGGTAGCCGCGGCATCGACATGATAGGTGGTGATGGGATACCCCTTTTTCCGGGCAATACTGAGCATATCTTCCGAAAGATCCAGGCAATGGAGATCGGAAAAGCCGTTCCGAGCCAGCAGCTTCAATTGAAAGCCGGTGCCGCAGCACAGGTCTAAGATCTTCGCGCGGCGGTAATCACTCAAACATTCCAGGACAATTTTCCGAACCCGTCGTAAAGGGATAAAGAGAAAGGGATCATAAATCCATGCGTCGAAAGAAATTTTCTTTTTCATATCTTCTCAGACCAAGGGAAACATGCGATTCCTTAAAAAAGGATGATCTTTTCTTCCGGCTGCCGGAAGAAGGCTAACTCTCTTCCTGATCTTTCAGCCATAAGCCGAATTCCTTTTCCACCGTCTCCCGCAGCTCTTCCATAGCCTCGAAGATCTCCCGGGACTTGACGGTTCCCCGGCGATAGGCCTCCTGCCGGAAAGCTATTTCCTCATCCAGCAGAGCCTTCTTTTTCCCGCTGATAAAGGTGTCCAGGACCACCCGGTCCGAGGAGTCGGGCAGGAGGGCCAGGGCGAGGCGGTCCAGAGGATACCGGGAAAGCAGTCCTTGAGCCAGGGCCGGAGGCATGTCGGAAAGCCGGTCGATATACCGGCGGTCATCGGTTACCTTCGCAATGGCGGAGGCATAATCGTCTTCCACCCGGTGTTTAAATTCGTTTTTCAATAAAAAACGAGTCCGGAAAGATAAAACCACCCGGTCTTCTTCCATGGCTTCGTAGAGGTCCATCATCGCCCGGAGGTTCCGCTCGGAAAGCTCCGCCCAGTTCAGCGATGCCGAGAGGGATCGGTTCCATTCATCCCGCTTTACCTTCGGCAGAGCGGATAAGAATCGGGGAAGATCGAAGGAGCCGTCGGTGTAGATTCTCGGGGGCTCACCCTCCTTGGGCGAGTGCTCGAAAAAGAAAAGACACTGCAGGCTGTTTATCGGCCACCCCCGGGCGAGAAAGAAGTTCTGAACAATCAGGCGGAAATCCTCCGGGGGAGTGAGGTTCAACAGTTCGGATATCCGAATAACGGCGGGCTGTTCCGCGCCCTCCTTAGTCTCCGACAACCCTCCGGGGCGATAAAAGCTGTGGATGTTTTTCCGAAAAAGGGTTTGATTCAGGGAGATGACACTGAGCAGCCGGACAAAGAGGTTCCGCTTGAGATACTCCACCTCCCAGGGGGGCAGCATTAAACGGGCCAGGGTGCCCAGAAAGGCCGAATCCACAAAGACCCGGCAGCGGGCAACGGTTTTTCCGCAAAGAATATCCGCTTCCAGACACACATGATCCGAAAGATCGGGGTAGATATTGGGGTTGAGGAAATTCCCCCGCACACCGTGGATATTCATCACCCGCTTTAAAGCCTTGGACGCCCCCGTGACAACAGCCTTCAGGCGCTGCCGGTCATCCTCCAGGCCGGTCATCTTGAAGGAATAGTACCATTCGTAAACCTGGTCTCCGAAATTGAAACTCAGACGAAACCGCGTAACATCCTCGCCGGTTTCCACCTCCGGCCGATAGGCCGCCAGGATGGAACGATACACCGCCCGGCAGCGCCGGCCTTCCAGTACAGGATGAGGCGGAATAAACAACCGCCCCAGGATAAATTCCTTGTCCTGCAGAATCCGCAGGCGAATCGTCGTCTCCCGGTCGAAGAACACCGCCTCTCCCCCGGTATAGCGGAGCATCACCTCACCCTTTACCGCTTCCCGGAAGGTTCCGCTGGTGTTTAAACGTTTTTCGATCTCCGCCAGTCTCGCCGCGTCCCCGAGGAGATAAAAGGTCACGTCACCGGCTTTACAACGGAAAAGAACGTTCCCGGAAAAACGCCAGAGGGTTTCATCCTTTTCCTCCGGCGAATAGGATTTCGGAAGGCAAAAGAAGGGATACACCCGCCAGGGGCTGCCGGCTTCCGGTCTTTCTTCCGGCTGTAAAAAGAAGAGGCGGGAAAGGTTCCCGTCCAGCCAGGAACAAACCCTCAAGGGGGTCAGGTTATCCTTCAATTCACCATGGATATGGGCAAAGGTTTCTTTCAGGGTATCGAAGGAGCCCTGGGGAAGAAAATAGGAGAAGCTGTAGGCATCGGAAGCACCGAAGGAGTTGTAAAAGAGACCTTCCCTATCCAGTTCGCCCAAGGTTTCCAGGGAGCCGGGGGAAAGCCTGCGAAGAACCGGTGTAAGGGGTCTCCCGGAAATCATGGTCAGATTCTGGGTAAGCACATCGGAGAAAACAGCGAGAACACCAATATTTTCCGCTTTGCCGCCGGAGAGGGCTTTTTTCTTCCCCTTCAGCAGCCTTTTGATACGATTAAACATCCAAACCTCGTTTTACATCCTTTTACAACCATTATTGTATCATACTTCCCTTCAGTATACAGGATTTCTTCCCCGTGATATCCTTCGAAGCGTGAAGAAAATCGGTTTGATCGGCGGTTTGGGTCCGGAAGCCACCCTGCTCTACTACAAAGGAATCCTTAATTCTTTTAGCGCTTCTTTCAGTGAGTCAGGATACCCGGAGATGATCATTGAAAGCCTCGATCTGAAGGGTTTTACCGATTACGCCAAGGCAGGTGAATGGGACGCAATAACTAACCAGCTTATCAGCACCTGCGGCCGCCTGCAAGCCGCCGGAGCGGATTTCGGCGCCATCTGTTCCAACACCCCCCACAGAGTTTTTAACCGTCTCCAGAAAAATACCTCTCTGCCCCTGATCAGCATCGTGGAAACCGCCGCCGAAGCGGCGGCCGACCGGGGATTAAAGCGTCTTGGGCTTCTGGGCACCGGTTTTACTATGGCCGGGACCTTCTATCAGGAGGTCTTTGGAAAACACCATATCGACATTGTCATGCCGGGGACAGAGGAAAAGAACTATATTCATGAAAAGATTTTTACTGAAATTGAATTCGGTATTATAAAGGAAGAAACGAAACAACGCTTCCTGGACATTATCCGCCGAATGACCGCCGAACAGGCTATTGAAGGGATTCTCCTCGCCTGTACGGAGCTGCCACTTATTGTAACGCCTTCCGATCTGCGGATAGCCTACCTGGATACAACGGCCCTTCATATCCGGGCTATTGTTCGAGAAACCCGGACCGGTTAAGCCTCTTTCAACACCTTGTGGAGCCTCTCCAGCGCCCAGTCCGCTTCGTCCTGGCGGATCACCAGGGGCGGAGAAATACGGATCGTATGACCGTGGGTATCCTTGCAGAGCATCCCTTCGTACATCAACTTTTCACAGTACTTTCTCGCTCCGCCGGCTTCCGGGTGCAGTTCCACCGCCAGCATCAGGCCCCGTCCGCGCACTTCTTTAACCGCCGGCAGTCTGAAGCCTTCGATTCCCGCTTTCAGATAATCACCCATCTTCGCGGCGTTTTCTATCATTCCTTCCTCAATAAGAACCCGCAAAGCCATCCTGCCCACGGCGCAGGCAATGGGATTCCCCCCGAAGGTGCTGCCGTGTTCCCCGGGCCTGAGAACATCCATGGCTTCCCGGTTGGAAAGCACCGCCGATACCGGGTAAAAACCGCCGGAAAGGGCTTTTCCGATAAGGGTCAGGTCCGATTCCACGCCTTCATGCTCCTCCGCCAACATTTTTCCCGTCCGGCCGAGGCCGGATTGTATCTCATCGAAAATAAGAAGGATATTGTGCCTGGTACAGATCTCCCGCGTTTTCTTCAGGTACCCCGGCGGGGGAATCTTTACGCCGGCTTCACCCTGGATGGGCTCTACCATGAATGCGACGGTGTTGGGAGTGACGGCCTTTTCCAGGGCTTCGGCATCTCCGAAAGGAATGATTGTAAACCCGGGAGTAAAGGGTCCGAAACCTTCCCGGGCGGTATCATCGGTACTGAAGCCGACAATCGTGATAGTGCGGCCATGAAAATTGTCGGCGCAGACAATAACCTCTGCCTTATCCTGGGGAATACCTTTTACGTTATACCCCCACTTTCGAACGGTTTTAATGGCGGTTTCCACCGCTTCCGCGCCGCTGTTCATGGGCAGCATCTCATGGGAGTTGGTAAGCTCGCATACCTCTTTGTAAAAAGGTCCCAGTTGGTCGTTCCGGAAGGCCCGGGAGGTCAAGGTCAGTTTTTTTGCCTGCTGAATCAGGGCATCCATGATACGGGGATGGCAATGTCCCTGATTTACGGCGGAATAAGCTGAAAGACAATCCATATACTGTTTTCCCCGGACATCCCACACCCAGATACCTTCACCCCGGGTTAAGACCACATCCAGGGGCTTGTAGTTATGGGCTCCGTAGGCTTCCTCCAGGCCGATATAGTATTCAGGATTTGACAAGATATCACTCATCACCGGCACCTCCCGTAAGGCTTCATTATTTCACAGGGATTCACCGGAGTCAACCGGAAAACTGAATTTTCGTTTTTCAACAGCTAAGCATGCCATTTTTTTCTATTTCATCGTTTTTACCGGGCTTTATTCATGATATAACAAATCTGTGTCACCTTGAAACAGTCGATTCCCGGCTCCCGGGACTGACTGGGTCAAAAGTACCCACATGCCAGGGCCAAATTGTCTTACTTTAAAAAAGTGATGAAATTATAATTCTTTATGATATAAAGAAATATAAAAATATATAAAATTGGCACGGTTTTTGCTTTTTAATTGATAGAACATTTTATTAGAGGAGGATAGCCATGGATCTTATACGTTGGAGAAAACCTGAATTGTCCGATCCCTGGTACGAATTCAAGCGACTGCAGAATGAAATCAACGATCTGTTCAATCTGGACAGGTCGCCGGCCACGGAAGGCTTATTCGACCGCCCCTTCTCTCCCGCGGTCGACCTGGTGGAAGGTCCGGAAGATTACACAGTGGTATGCGAAATTCCCGGGGTGGACAAGAAAGACCTGGAACTGTCTCTCACTTCCAATGTCCTTACGATAAAGGGTGAGAAGAAACAGGAAGAAGAGACAAAGAGAAAGGACGTCTATCGTCGTGAGATGTGGAAAGGAAGCTTTCAAAGAACCATTTCCCTGCCGGGTGGTGTGGATAACCAGAAGAACATCGAGGCCAACCTGAAAGACGGTATTCTGACGGTGGTTATTCCCAAACGGGAAGAAACCAAGCCCCGGCAGATTACGGTCAAGGCCAGATAAGGAGGGTATACAGATGTCCGACGAAACCAGAAGAAAAGCGATTTCGGCCTGCTGCGATATTTTCGAAGAAGACGGGAAAATTCTCCTGACCCTGGAGATGCCCGGGGTAACCCGGGAAGGCCTGGATATCAGCGTGGAAGGCGACGAGCTTTCCATCAGCGGCCGCAGGGAACTGCCCGGCGTGAAAAACGGCAAGTACCTGGTCAAAGAAATCCGGGAAACCGATTACTTTCAGAAATACATCATCGACAATACCATCGACCGGGACAAGATAGAAGCTGCATTTAAGAACGGTATATTGAACGTCAGTTTGCACCTGAAAGAGTCGGAAAAACCGAGGCAGATCACTATAAAGGGTGAATAAGAGAAGGCGACAGTCTTCAGGCGGGGGAGCTTCCCCCGCTTTTTTTATTTCCGAAACGCGTATCCGTACTCTATGCCCACATTGGGCATAAAGGAAGGCTTCTCCCAGGCTCCCCAATCGTAACCGAAACCCAACCCGCCGCCGCCGCGGATTCTGAAACAATGGCCTTTCGGATTGCGGTACCCCACGGCGAGGCAGGGTCCTAAGACCCAATAAGCATACGGACCACTTTCAGGCGATGGGGCGATAACGTCAAAGACCGCCTGGATGAGACCGTACTGGAGATCCAGCTGAAAGGGCTTCTCCGGAGCTTGAAAGTGAGAGATGCCCACCAGGGTATAGGAAATCTGTGACGGACTGAGGGTACAAGCCCCCAGGGAACCGCGAAGGCCGAAGGAATCGTTATAATGATATTCCGCTCCCGCTTTCAGGCTGATATACAAATCAAATTCCGAATGGAATTCCCACCAGCCGTCGGATTCGGCGCTCACCGAGAAGGAAAGAGTAATGAAGAGAATTACTGTAAAAAAAATACGTTTCATAAAACAGCCTCCACAGTTGAAAATATTGCATCACTCTATACTATTCCGGAATCTCCTTCAATAATGGGTCTTGTGCTTCCGCCTCAAAGAGGGATATAAGGAGTATGGTTTTCCTTATAGTCCGGTTCCTGGCAAACGGCATTTTTTTCATCTCAGGGAGTTATATACACAGGTCCATGAACATCCTCACCCGTTTCAACCTTCGCCCGGATATCCGCAGAGCCCTCGCCGCTCCTATCGGAAGAAGTCACATTCTTCTTCCGGCAGCCTTCCTGGTAGCCCTGGGCCTCAATATGCTTACCTTCGGCATTGTCTTTTACATGGCCGATACCTTTTCGTCCACCCCGGGGGAGATCGGAAGCCTCTCGGCCCTCTGGAGCGTCTGTTATCTGGCGGGGTGTTTTCTTCTCCGGCCCCTGGGCAAGCGGCTGCTTCCCCGGCATTCCATGATAGCAGCGACGGCATCCATGGCCGTATCCCTGTCCCTGGTGGTGCTTCTGCAATCCCGGCCGCTGACCTTTCTGCTGTACGGCATCGCCGGCCTGAGCACTTCCCTGTTCTTCCCACCCCTGATGACCTGGCTGGCCACGGGAATCGAAGGCCCCGAGTTAAACAAAACCATGGCCCGTTTCAGCTTTTCCTGGAGCCTGGGGGGTGTTATCAGCCCTTTCATTGCCGGACATCTGGTAGAGGCGTCTCCGGCCTATGTCTTCTACGCCTGTATTTCCGCCCTGCTGATGACCTTTCTCGCCATCCTGCTGGTCTCCATAAAGCTCCGGGGTGTAAAGACTTCCGGCGCGGAGGCAGCGACCCAGGAGATCCCGGAGATTGCAGACCACAGCACCCCCTTGAGGTTCCCCGCCTGGGCAGGGAACTTTTCCGTCTATGTTCTCATGGGCACCATCAATGTGGTGTTTCCCCTCTTCGCCCGGGAAGAACTGTTACTGAAGGAAAGCATGATCGGGATCATCATGCTCCTGCGGGCCCTCTACGCCACCTTAGGGTTCCTTTTCTTCGGCCGGTTCGTCTTCTGGCACTTTAACCGGAAATTTCTCCTCATCCTGCAAACCGTCCTGGTCGTCTTTTCACTGCTCCTGATGTTTCTCCGTTCTTTTACCGGTTTCCTCCTGGTCTTACCCTTTCAGGGATTCATCCTGTCCGCTTTTTATTCCAGCAGTGTGTTCCACGGCGCCGTGGGATGCCCCGAACGGCAGCAGCGGATGGCCATTCACGAAGGCGTCCTGACCATCGGCGTGGTCCTCGGTTCGGTTCTCGGCGGTCTGATCTATCAGCAGACCTCCATCCGGGGAGTGTTTACCTTGGTGATGGCTGTCGCCGGCGCCGTTCTTCTGGGACAGGGGGTGTTTTTTTCCAGGACAAAGGAGCCCTGAGGCTCCTTTGAACAGAAGCTACTGCCGAAGCCGTTCTATTAATGTTTTCAAAGGCAGGTTTAACGGAGACTCTTCGGAAGAACCAACCAGGCCTTCTGTTAATCCCCCAGGAGATCGTACCGGTTTACCTCCTCATCCACCGCATTCAGATGCTGATACACATACCGGCCCCAGATCGAGAAGTCGCAGTCCCCGTCGGAGAAGGTGGCCTCGTAGAAGGGATTCTCTTTGTCCGCAATGTTGAACATGGCAATGGTCGGTTCGGTAGAGTTTGACAAAAAGAGGAAATCCCCCACCCCTTCGATATCCCCACAGGTCCGGTTTTCGCTTCCCCCAAGGGCCGTGATGATCTCGTCGCTGCCTGAAGACGATATTTTCACGACGGCAAAATACCAGGGGCCCGAACCCGGGGCCAGGGATACGTACAGGTACCCGTTGTCCGCGCTCAGATATTGCACCTTAGCGTCAGCATCGGAAGTCTCATCGTAAATGTCGATGTCGGTCAGTCTCGTGACATTCTCCGGGTCGGAAACATCCAGCTTTACGATGACGGTCGTATCGATAATGGTGGCATAGAGAAAGTCGCCCGCTAAAAGAAGACATTCAGGGTCGCCCTCCAGCCAGACGGTGTCCACTGTCGCGAGAGTTTCGGGGTCTTCCGTGTTGATAATCTGGATACTTGACTCCTGGGCCATAAAGATG
>JAFGDJ010000195.1 GCA_016932135.1 Spirochaetales bacterium
ACGGGCACGAATCTCATTTCCGCCGTTCTTTTGAATTGTGCCGAACCCACCTATGCCGACGAGGACGGGACCTTTCTCAATGTGTACGGCAGCCGTGATGTCGGGGTTGTGGCCGCTCAGTATGACGAGTTCTTTATGGTAGACAAGGATGAGAAGGGAAACGCTACTCCACCCAGAGACTATATGAAGTACAAGAACGCCCAGTCTTTCCTCTATTTCGGTACCGACCCCGCGGGGCGGGATCTGCGGGAACAGGGAAAAATCTATCATGAGACCGTAGATGGCAAAGACGCGATCCGGGTGATCTACAACCCGGCGATTACCCATCCCTGGTCCCATTTTTCAAAACGTTCCACCACTGCTACGATTGAATTTTTTGATTATACGTTGGGAACTCCCAACCCTATTGCAGCCACTACTCAGATCTGGCAGTGGAAAGAATTTTTTAACCTGCTTGGTTTGATCGGCTTCGCAATTTTTGTGGTCAACTTTACCCTGCTGATGGTATTCACTCCTTTCTTCTCACCTTTACGGGCGAAAGAGGTTGTCGCTCCTAGAGAATTTCTATCCGGCGGAAAGCTGTGGTTCTGGGGAAGCATTCTTGCCGGCGCGATATTCGGCACGGTGGTCTTTCTGCCGATATTGCGTAATGTTGGTTCTTTCACCTTCTTCAAGAGCCCCTGGGCGCAAAGCTCCCCCTGGGGTATAGGCTGCTGGGCGGCGATTACCGGTGTATTCGCAATTGTGGGTGTTCTTCTCAGCTATTCCTTCAACGGGAAAAAGAATGGCCTGGACCTGGCGTCCATCGGTATCAGGTTAGGAATGAAGAATCTTGGCAGAACCATCCTGCTGGCTCTGATTGTCGTGGCTGTTTCCTTCGGATGGGTTTTCTTCGCCGACTATTTCTTTAAGTCCGACTTCCGTTTCTGGGTTCTGGCTGTGAAAGCCTTTGATTCAGGCAAGATATTCACGGCCGTCTTCCCCTATGCGGTACTGTTCCTTATTTACTATGTTGCAGCATCTGTCGCGGCAAACTCGTTCAATTACAACACTCTTTGTGTTAAGAACGGAAAACGGATGTGGATCAACACAGCGATCCTCGCATTTTTCAATGCCCTTCCGCCTCTGGTGCTTTTGGCAATCCAGTATTTCAATTTCTTTATCTCCGGCTTTATGGTCTGGACCGATCCGGGCAGTATGTTCATTGTGTGGCTGATCCCGGTAGCGGTTTTTCTTCCGGCAGCAACGATCATATCGCGAAAGATTTATAGAGTGACTGACAATCCGTATCTTGGCGGTATAATAAACGGGATTATCGTGACGCTTGTCTCTTGTTCCAACACCCTGACCTGGTTGTAATCCGCCTTTTCTCTGTGGGGGCTGCGGACAGAAGTCCGCCGGCCCCCAAACTTATCGATATCGCGCCGGTGACTGCAGGCTTATCTACAGAAGAGACAATGACCGGATTCTGATTTTTACTATCGATTTGCCCACCGGAAAGACTTTTATCAGCAGTGCCCGGGAAGGTGAATAATCGACATTATTGACCCCAGGGGTCTTCCGGTATAAGATTTCATTATGAAAAGAATACTCCTGGCGGTCTTCGTCATAATGATCCTTGCGCCTTCGGCCCTCATATGGGCCGAGGATCAGGAAACCTCCGTGGCCCTTCTTGATGTGGGCAACATGACCTATGATCCTCGGTACGATTACCTGGAGGGAATTGTCTGGGGCCTGCTGCTGTACGATTTCAGCCGTACGCCGGGGATATCCCTGGTGGACCGGCAGGACCTGGAAAGGGTGCTGGAAGAACAGCGCCTCAGGCTCCAGGGAATCGTGGAGGATGAGGACGAGGCCCTGCGGATAGGCGATCTGCTGGGGGCCGATTACCTGGTCACCGGCAGTTATGTGTTTCTCGGGGAAGACATTATCCTGACCCTTACCGCCACCCGGGTGTACGACGGGCGGACGGCCTCCTTCTCCGACCGGGGACATACGGAAAACCTCATTCACGGCCTGGCGGAGAAGATCGTCCAGCGGCTTACCGGCACCGCCCCTCAACTGGTTACGGCGGAGGGGAACCGTTCCATCATTTCCATGAAAGACGAAAGTCCGGGCTCCGTGGCCCTGCACTCTCCCCTGGTGGACGCGGAAATCTACGTGGACGGGGAGTTCTACGGGTACACCACCGGCGACATGAGGGTTCCCTTTGTCATCGAGCCCTTAAGGCCGGGAAAACACACCGTGGAAACCCGGTACGGCCGGGACTTCGGGGTGGTGGATCAGCCCGAAATCACCTTCCGTCACTGGAGCGAAACGGTGGATATCGCCCCGGGGAAACGGGAGGTTCTGCGGGATCCGAGCCGCCATTTCAACAGTATCATCTACGACCTGATGAAGCTCTCTTCCGGTGACGCCCGGTCGGAGGACCTTCAGGGAAACCCCGTCATTATCGAAGATACCGTCACCTTCACCGACCGGGATGGGACGGATCACCTCATCACCGCGGCTTTAGAGAGCTACAGTGACGACGTCGGCTCCGGCATCACCTGCCGGCTGACCTGCGACGACCGGGAGGAAACCCTGAAAGCACCCTTCCAGCGGGACCGGGAAACCGAGCATGAAATCTCCCTGGGAATTGTAGAAATTGAAGTGGATATTTCTTTCCGGTACAATCGCTACGAAGTGGACTACAGCCTCTGGCGGACGGATATCGAGCAGAACATGTGGCGGCCCTAGAACCCGTACCGGTTTGAGGCGATGATTCCCCATCCAAGCGGATCACCCGGGGCTCGAAACCATCCCTGGTAACCGCAGATCACCTTTCTGACAGGACGGGATCAACAAGTTCCTATAACAAAAAGTTTAACCCCGTTTAACTCCTGTTCATTCTTTTTCTTCTTCTCTGAAAGTACATTGTCAAAGTATTCAACGATTGGAGGAATAACGGAATGGCAATAGTACAACTTGATTCGGTTCATAAGCGCTACCCCCTGGGTAAAACCGAGGTTCACGCGGTGAAAGGGGTGAGCTTTGAAATCGATAAGGGTGATTTTATCTCGATCGCGGGGCCCTCGGGTTCGGGAAAATCGACAATTCTGAATATGATCGGATGCATCGACACGCCGAGTGAGGGGGACGTGCATATCAACGGCAGGACTACCGGGGGGCTCGGTGACAGGGAGATCACGGAGCTCAGGCATGAAACCCTGGGATTCATTTTCCAGAGCTTTAATCTTATTCCGGTTCTGAATGTGTACGAGAACATCGAGTTTCCCCTGCTCCTCGGCAGGCAGAGGATGAATAAGAAGGAGTCGGCGGAATGGATCGATACCTTAATCCACGAGGTGGGCCTTGAGGACTGGCGCAGGCACCGGCCGAACGAGCTGTCCGGAGGTCAGCGACAGAGGGTGGCCATCGCCCGGGCCCTGGTTACAAAGCCGGAGATAGTCCTGGCCGACGAGCCTACCGCGAATCTGGACTCGGTCACGTCGGAAGCGATTATAAAGCTGATGAAGAAGATCAACAATGATTTCGAGACAACCTTTATCTTTTCTACCCATGACGCGGCTATCGTTGAGATCGCCGACCATATTATCCGGCTGCATGATGGTTGTATCGCGGAAAACTATAAAAGGACCCAGGCAGGGACTCCATGAAGAAGAAACTATCGGTGCCGGTTGTCTGGAAGATAGCCGTCCGCAACTTGATCGAACATAAGACAAAGACCTTGATTATCGGCGCTATTGTGGCGGTCGGCATGCTGGTATTGATCCTCGGAAATGCCTTACTAGATACGGCAACCGCCGGTATCCGGGAAAACTATATAGAAAACTTTACCGGAAACGTTATTTTGTCGGGTAAAACGGAGGATGGAATCACCTTTTTCCCCTTCGAACAGATGATGAGTGATTCTTCGGAATCCCCGATTACACCGGATTATTTTGAGCTGAAGGAATATCTTGACGGCAGTGATATGGTCGCGAGCTGGTCTCCGTTAATAAGCGGCATGGCTACAATGATGTTCTCTGACGACATCATGATGCCGACCCAGGTTTTCGGTGTGGATATAGAGAAATACCGGGAGGTATTCCCCGACAATATGGAGCTCCTGGACGGCCGCTTACTTACACCCGGGGAATCCGGCATTATGCTCAGCACAACCGCGGTGGCTCTTTTTAAGCAGGCCAACGGAAGAAGCCCGGAAGCGGGGGACATGATTGAATTGATGGCCATGACAGACCGGGCCGGGATGAAGATTGATGAACTGCCCTATGTGGGTTCCTTCACGTTCCGCAACGCCGAGACAAACCCGATGCTCCCTATGATATGCATGACCGATTACAACAGCCTCCGGTCCATGCTCGGAATGAACCTGGCTGAGGAAACAGTGCTCTTAAGCTCTGAGGAGGAATCGATTATTGGTGATTTTGCCGACGAGGAAATCTTCAGTTCAGCCGGGGATTCCGGGGGCGGGCTGTTCGCCGATGTCATGGCGGATGAGGGAACAAACACGGCGGAAACCCTTTTCGCGGAAATCGGTGACCGGTCGGACGTGGAGTCCCTGTACCTGGAAGATTCGGGCGAATGGAACTTTGTAACAGTAAAACTGGTCGGGGGGGTCACCTCAAAGGCGGCAATAAAGGCTTTTACAGAAGATGTTTCCTTATCGGGCTGGGATATCCAGGTGAATAACTGGATCGACGGCGCCGGCGGCCAGGCCCGGATGACCTACACCCTGAAAACGGTATTCAACATCATCATTCTGATCATCGCCGTGGTTGCCGTCATTATCATAATGAATACCCTGGTTGTTTCCATTACCGAGCGGATTCCGGAAATCGGTACTATCCGCGCCATCGGGGGCAGGAAGAGCTTCGTTCGTAAGATGATTGTGTCGGAAACGTTTATGATCACCTTTGTATTCGGGATTATCGGTATCCTGGGTGCTGTTCTTATTCTGGCAGGACTCAACGCGAAGGGTCTCCATTTTGAAAACATTTTCTTGAGGATGCTTCTCGGCGGTTCGGTCCTGAATCCGGTTATAAGCTTGAAGACCCTGCTCCTGGATCTCGCGGGCATTGTCTTCATCGGAGGGGCCGCGAGTCTCTACCCTACGGCTGTGGCGTTACGCATCCGTCCGGTTACCGCAATGCAGTCCAATTGAGAATTCGGGAAAGGAGAATATGATGCAGATCTTCAAGATAGCATTAAGAAATACAAGCCGGCAGGTGCGGCGGACAAGCCTGCTTTCGGGGGCCATTGCCTTCGGTATCATGATCATTATACTGCTGAACAGCTTCACCAACGGTCTTACCGAAAACGTGAAAGAAAACGTGTCCCGGGCCCTGGCGGGTCATATCTATATTACTGCTTCAGAGGTGACGCAGGGCGGCATCGAGGTTGCCCGGGTGTCTGATGACGGGGTAATTCTGGAAGCCGTCGAGTCGTCCGGCATCGAGTATACCTCGGTCTCTCACCGCACAAGTTTTACCGGAACCCTTTCCCTCGGGTCGAAGAAGACCGAAGAGAGAGTCACCGGTATCGATGTAGCCGAAGAACAGATGCTCCTCGATTCCCTGGTCGTTAAGGAGGGATCAATAGAGGCTTTTCTCGCGGACGGGCATTCGATTATCCTCTCGGAGGGTCTTGCCCGCAGTATCCGGGCCGAGGTTGGGGATGAAGTACTCATACGCCTGGTAACCCAGACCGGCCAGAACAACCTGGGTGAGTTTACTCTGGGTGTCATCCTGCCCGATGAGGGTTCCTTCGGTTCCGATCGGGCCTATGCTCACCTGGGGTATGTAAATGAGCTGGTAAACATGCCGGCCGACGCAAGTGAGACGATCAATATTACCCTCGTCGATATGGAAGATACCTCCGAAGCCGCGCTCAGGCTTATCTCTGAACTCGAAAAAACCGTTGAAATACAGGACGCGGCGGAACAGCGCGAAGCCATGATGAACAGTGACGGTGCCACCGGGGCCGTGATCGACGCTATGCGGGATTCCATGGGGATTGAAGACGAAACCGATGCGGAAGGAGAAGCCGATAACGGGCAGCGGGGATTCGGGGGCGGAGCTCCGCCGATGATGGGACCGGCAGGAAGAGGGGGGATGTTCGGCGCCGGCATAACCCGATCCAGCCTGCCCCCGGGAACGGTTACCTTTAAGCTGAACACCATCGACGATTATACCGGGGCCATCTCCCAGCTGGTTTCGACATTGAACTATATCGGATACGGAGTATTCGCGGTCCTGCTCCTCATTACCATGGTTGGTATTACGAACACCTACCGGATGATGATGCTTGAGCGGATAAAGGAGATAGGAACCATGCGGGCCATGGGTGTACACAGGAAACAGGTGCGGAGAATCTTCCTGTACGAGGCGGGCATTACCGCGTTTATCGGCGCTGCCGCGGGGCTGATTGTGTCGCTGGTTATCATGCTTGTTACCGGGCTGCTGTCCTTTCCCGAAGCGGGCGACTTTACCATGCTTCTCGATTCCGGGCACCCGGGGTATTCGATGAATCCGGGGGTAACGGTCGGGCTGTTCATTATCATTGTACTTTTCAGTATGCTTGCCGCGTCGAACCCGGCGGGGAAGGCGGCAAGGGTTGCCCCTGCCGAAGCCCTGCGGACCACTAAATAAACTATATACATGGAGACTGATATGACTAAAAAATTCCTTTTTACGGTGTTTGCATTATTACTGGCAGGCGGGGCCGCTCTCTGGGCGGCGGACAGTGAACCCGACTTCGCGGCGATTATGGAAAGCATGGACATGCGGAGCAAGTTCGAGGGAACCGACTTCTCCTCCCGGTTGACCATCATCACGGAAGATCCGGAGGAGGGGGTGGAGAAGCAGGTGCTGAACCAGTTCCGTAACGATGACGCGGACGAGTTCCTGATGATCACCCTTGAACCCCTTTCGAAAAAGGGACAGGGGGTCCTTATCGTCGAAGACAATGCCTGGATCTACGACCCCGAGAGCCGCAAGTTTACCCACATGTCCATGAAGGAGAACTATGAGGATACCGACGCGAAGATGAACGATTTCGGAGCGACCTCCTACGCGGAAGACTACGAGGTTGCCCGCTATGCCGAGGGCAAACTCGGAGACTACAATGTCTGGATAGTGGAGTGGGAGGCAATAAACGACGAGGTTCCCTATCCCTATGTTACCGCGTACATAGACAAAGCATCGGAGCTTCTTCTTATGACCAAGGAGTACAGCCTTTCCAAGAGACTCCTCCGGAGTTCCTATTTTCTCAAATACGCCAGGATCGGTGAAAAATATATCTCGACCCAAATGATCTTCAAGGATGAGACCATGGATAACACCAAGACTACCATTACGATCTCGTCCGTTTCCCTTGATGAGGTGGATGATTCCATCTTTACCAAGTCCTACCTCGAACGGGTCAACAGGTAAGGGGGTGAGGGATGTTCAGGAAAACGGTAACAGTACTGGTACTGTCTTTTGTGTTAGCCTTCTCAGCCTGGGCCCAGGATAACGGGTCCGACAATATAACCGCGGACGAGGACGCATTGTTCAGCGGCGCCGCGACATCGGAAGAAGATTCCATGTTCAGAGCTGAATCCGGTGAAACCGAAACCGGGATTGAAACCGGGGGCGTCCTGGTCGTCGATATTGCGGACAGCCTCGACTCGGGCCTGGAATACGACGCGCTGGAGAGTGAAACCGTACGGATAGGCGGCAGTTTTGATTTCAATGCAGCCGACAGCTGGATGTGGACCAAGAAGACCGACGGGGACGGCTGGGAAGAACCGGCGATTGACGAAGACCGGTTCGCCCTCGATCTTGCTGCGAACATCTTTTTCGAGGCGCGGCCGGATACCGATACCAAGTTCTACGGAAGCGTGGATATTAGAAGCCCCCTGTTCACCTTGGAAGATGACGAGACGACCCCGTTGATCGATGAAAGCCGGGGATTCGAGGATATTGTAAAAATCGACGAACTGTTCGCCGATTTCAACTGGAACGAAGACATCTTTTTCCGGGCCGGCAAACAAACGGTCAACTACGGGGTGGGGTATTTCTACAGCCCGGCGGATGTGCTGTCCATCGGGGAGATCGACCCGGAAGATCCCGAGGCCGAGCTCGAAGGCCCGGCGGCGCTGAAGGCATCGGTACCCATGGGTGTAAACAGCCTGCAGGTCTATGCCCTGGCGGATGAAGATATCACCACGGCGGCGGATATTGCCCTTGTTCCGGCGTTCGAGTTTGTTCTCGGCAGTACCGAGGTCGGGATCGGCGGGTACTACCGCTCAGATAAGGCGCCCCGGGCCATGGCGACCCTGACAACGTCGGTTTTTGGCGACGAATCTATCTTCGCCGAGGCCCTGGTCGGGTACGGTACGCCGGAAGGGCTGACGTTATCCGATAGGGACGAATGGTTCGCGCAATTGACCGGTGGACTTATGTACAGCGGCAGCGTTGAAACCGACGCCGAGTTTAATATCTTCAGTTACACCCTTGCCGGGCAGTACCTGTATAACTACGGTGATGATGAGCGGGAAGAGCTTATCACCATGCCGGGGGACCACTACCTCACCCTGATGGGGGCTGTCTCCGACATTGCAGAGACCGGCGTCAGCGTGAGGGCTACCTGGCAGGCCAACCTGAGCGACGGTTCGAGCAGGCTCTACGGGTCAGTCGGCTGGGAACTCTTCGACGGAATGAAGATTTCCGCCGGGCTTACCTGGCTGGCCGGGGAACCTGGGGATGAGTACACCACCCTTATCGAAGGGGTCCCGGGTAACGATATGGTTATGGGAACCATCTCGGCGTCTTTCGGAAAGGGGAGCTTCTAGGCTATACTCAAAGCTATGAACAGGATTCTGGTTATAGAAGACATTGCGGAGATGAGCGAGCTTATCTCGATCTACCTGACAAAGGCCGGAATGGAGACTGTTGTCCGCGAGAGCGCCGAGGGGGGGCTGATCGAGCTGCAGAAAGGCAGTGAGCCGGGTGGGAAGGGGTTTGACCTGGTGCTGCTGGATATAAACCTTCCCGGGATGGACGGTTTTCAGTTTCTCGAAACCATGCGCCACGACTTCAACATTCCGGTTCTGATCCTCAGTGCCCGGGGTACCGACGACGACATGGTGCGCGGGCTCTCTCTCGGGGCGGATGAATACGTAACCAAGCCTTTTTCACCCCGGGTTCTTACCGCCCGCCTTCAGGCAATGCTCCGGCGCAACTCCGGGGCCGAGGGAGAGGAAGGAACAGCCGCCTTCGGTTCCTTTACGCTCAACTGCGATCATTATCTATTGAAAAAGGGGAATGAGCGTGTACCCATGCCGAACAAGGAACTTGAGATCCTGATCCTGCTCGTAAAGGCAAAGGGCGCGCCGATTACCCCCGAAGAGATCTACCGGAAGGTCTGGGGTGATTCCTACGGCGACATAACAACCGTCGCGGTGCACGTCCAGCGTATTCGAAAAAAAATAGAGACCGATTTTTCAAACCCCGAGTATCTGAAAACAAGCCACGGCAGGGGGTATTATTTCGATGCCTCCGGGGGGAGTGACGGATGAATACCGGAACCGGTTTTATTTTCCTCGTACTCACAATCCTGATTGTGCCCGTCCTGATGCTCACCGTAGTCATGCCGACGGTTTTTAACCTGGAAAGGCCGGTTAAGTACATGCCTTCCTTTAAAAATGATGAGGAGCTTCTAGAATACCTCGAAGAGGCTTCCCGTGTTAAGCATCCCGCGGACAGTCCGGAGGTTCTCCTCTTCCTGGTCATACAGGATGATGCAATTTCGATGTCGAACATAGAAGGAATTCCGGAAGGTTCGGTTCCCGCAGAAGACCTGCTGGCGGATTTTATCTACAGCTCTTCTAACCCGGGCAGTGTCCAGTTTGTTCGCCATATTCCCGGCGTAGCGGACATGATAATAGTATCGCTACCCGTTGCCTTTGAGGAGTTCCTTTCAAGCGGGAAAAAAATATTGAGAATCCTCCCAGCTACAATGTTACTGTCTGTCGTTCTCATCACTACGATTATCAGCCTGTTGATTCTGAGGAACCTGAACAGGAATTTCAGGAAACTGGAAAGGGGGGCGGAAGAAATCTCATCGGGGAACCTCGATTATGAAATTTCGATTCCCGGCAATGATTATTTTGCTTCCTATGCTAAGGCCTTCAATAACATGAGAACAGCCCTGAAGGAAGAGAAGGAGAGGGAAAGCCGGTTCATTATGGGAATTTCCCACGATCTTAAGACCCCGCTGACACTGATCGGCGGGTACACCGAAGCTCTGGCGGATGATGTAAGCGGCAGCCCCGAGGAACGGGAAAACTATGTTACTATTATCCAGAGAAAGCTGCGCGATCTTGATAAAAAGATCGATACCCTTATCGATTACCGCAGGATGGAAACGGGGGAATGGAAAACGGCCCTTGAAAAGATACGGCTTTTCGGTCTGCTCGAGGAAATATGCGGGATGATCTCCGAAGACGCTGACTTCATGAAGCTTCATTTTAATGGAAATATCAATATTCCCGTTGATTACGTTACGGACATGGATCAAGCCCTGTTTCGTCGGGCCTTGGACAATATCATAAGTAACTCCTTCCGGTACACCCCGGAAGGGGGCAGGGTCGATCTTACGGCATATATGCAGGGAGGTTCGGCGGTCATCGAGATAAGCGATTCCGGATGCGGGATAGAGTCCGGTGAACTGAATAACATTCTTGAACCCTTCTACAGGGCAAGCAGATCAAGGCGGGAACCGGGTTTTGGTCTGGGCCTTTCAATCGTAAAGTCTATTGCCGACGCCCACGGATGGAACATTGAAATAGCGTCGGAACCCGGTTTCGGTACGAAGGTGATTCTTTCGGGTATCTGAGATGAAGAATCCTCATGTCAGCCGGCTCTGGCCGTCGGTCATTGCAGGAGGGCCAGGAGTTCCCAACGGCTGTTGATCCCGCATTTTTTATAGAGCTGATAGATTTTATGTTTGATGACACTCAAGGTGGTGTTTCTTTCAAAGGCGATTTCCTTGTTGGCCTTTCCCTCCGCGATAGCGGCGACAATATCCCTCTCTTCGCCGGTCAGGCCGAAAGACCTGCATAGCGAGTCCAGTCTACATGCCTCCGTACCGTTTTTCCGGGGTTTCCGGTCTTTAAAGATTCCCGGCAAAACGAAAAGAAACGCCGCATAGGGAAGCGCCATGGAGAGAAGAAGGGTCAGCGGCCTGAGGGGTTCAAAGGCGAAGAAGATCCCGTCCGCCCCCTGCCCGAGGGAGAGGAGAATCAGAAAGGCCGCCATCCGCTTATCCCGGTGAGACCGGACCGCCAGGTACAGACCGTTCAGAATGAAAAGAAATTTCACGGTGAGAACGGGGATGACGGACATGCCCGTCACGGTCAGCTGAGGCCGGAGGAAAGAGGGCGGATACAACCGGGCCAGCAGCATGACAAACAGAGAGACCGAGTAGAGAGAAACCAGGGCCGTGGGAATTGAAATCAGGAGAGGAAGTCTCCTGCCGGCCAGGAGGGCCATGGCTATCATGAGAAAGAAATGGGATGAAAATACCAAAGACACATAGATAAGGCCCCCGGAAAGATGACTGGAGGTGAAACACGCCGGGAAAATGAAAAGACGGCTGATCTGTCCGTACCTGGCAAGGGCGAAGATAACGGTCCGGGCAATGATCAGGACCAGGGCAGCGGAGAAGAAAAAAATGATGCCCCTGGAAGAAGCGCTTCGGTTATGAATGAGTAAAAGGAGAGACGAAAACGCCAGTATCAGAGAGAGAACCTGTATGAGGAACGTCAGATGCTCCATGGGTGTATTGTAAGCCTTTGGAACCAAAGTTCAATAGGAATTCATGAGTAAATCAGCTATTCTGATCGGAGAGGCCTGGATGAAAATATCGTGTCTGCTCACACTGCTTCTTATTCTGACGGTTCCGACAGCCTGTACGGGAAGAACCGAGCGGGAGATCTCGTCGCTCCAGGGGCTGTCCTTCGATACCTTCCTGGAAACATCCTTTCAAACCCTGTTAATGCGTCGTCCGGAACTGGTGACGGAGCTGGGTTTGGACGAAGCCCTTGGAATGAGCGGCAGGACCCTGGACCCCTGGGATGAAAAGAGCCTCGCGTCGAGAGAAAAGCTCGAATCGGAGATTCTGGATCTGCTGCTTCAGTATAATCCGGCG
Organism: Spirochaetales bacterium; assembly: GCA_016932135.1. GTDB lineage: Bacteria > Spirochaetota > Spirochaetia > JAFGDJ01 > JAFGDJ01 > JAFGDJ01. Next base: position 12,199 of record JAFGDJ010000195.1, read on the forward strand.
GCTCTCGATGAGCGTCAGAGAATCAGCTATCTCATCTATAAAGATTACCTGGAGGACCTGGTTTCGGCACAGCAATTCCGCCGGCACGCATATCCTTTGAGTTTTATGCTCAACAGCGTCAATATCTCGACGGAGCAGTTTTTCACCGAGATTATCCCCGTGAAAAGTGTTGAAGACGCGGAGAAGTATATCCACCGTTTGAAGGCGGTAAAAGGGAAAATGAAAGAAGTGGATCGGCAGGTTGAACTGGCCGAAGAGGAGGGCCTCATACTGCCGGCGCCGCTGATCGGACCGACCCTGGACAGCCTGCGGAAGGTCAGTCGGCGGAAAGCCGTGGATTGTTCCTTTTACAGTGCCTTCGAGGCTGCGCTGAAAAATCTTTCCCTGGACGCCCCCGTTGAAGCCCGGCTTCTGGTTGAAGCGGAAGAAGCCTGCGAGTCCTCGGTTATCCCCGGCTACAGGCTGCTGGAAGAACGGCTGGAAGGGCAGCTGTCCCGGGCGCCGAGGCAGACGGGGGTAGGATCTCTGCCCGAAGGGGAGGAGTATTACGCCCTGAGTCTTCGGCACCACACCAACAGCGCCATGACCGCGGAGGAGATCCACCGGAAAGGGCTGGAAGAACTTCAAGGGATTCACGGCGAGATGCGGGATCTCTTCAGCGCCCTGGGGTACGAACCGGAGGAGTCCATCAGGGCTCTCTACCGGGCGCTGGAAAGGGACGGACAGCCTCTCTCCGGGCAGGCCATTGTGGAAGAACATAAAAAACTCATCAAAGCGGCGATGAACTGGATGGAACCCTATTTCGCCGAGTTTCCCCGTTCCCCGGTGGAGGTACAGGCGGACCCCTTCGGCGGCTTTTACATCGCCCCTTCCATGGATGGTGTAAGGCCGGGGATCTTTTATGCTTCCACCGGTACAGTGGGGTATTATACCCTGCCCACCCTGACCTTCCATGAAACCTGCCCGGGCCACCACTACCAGATTTCTCTGGCCGGGGAAAAAGATCTGCCGCTGTTCCGCCGCCAGGCCCAGTTTACCGGTTACCTGGAAGGATGGGCCCTCTACGCCGAATCCTTTATGGCCGACACGGGCTACTACGATGAGGATATTCCCGGATTGCTCGGGTATCTGCAGGCCCAGGCCTTCCGCGCCGCCCGGCTGGTGGTCGATACGGGGCTCCACCTCTATGGCTGGGACATTGACCAGGCAGTACAGTTTTTCGAAGAAAATACAGGTTATGACAGGGGCTTCTCCACAAACCAGATCTACCGCTACCTGGTATGGCCGGGACAGGCGGCTTCTTATTATACCGGGTATCTGGAGTTCAGAGACCTGCTGGACCGGGAAAAAAGAAGACTGGGAGAGGGTTTCGATTATAAAGCCTTTCATTCCGCCCTTGTCTCGGGAGGACCCATGCCCCTTTATATTTTGAAAAAGGAGATATTTCATTATGACTAAAAAAATCTTTCTAACCCTTTCCCTGCTTTTTCTTTTCCTAGGAGGCTGCGCGGGAATCCCCGAATTCCGGCCGGATAACACGGCGCTGCTGATTATCGATATCCAGAATTCCTACCTCCCGGTAAGCGGCCAGAAAGCCTTTGTCGCCAACGTGAAGGAGCTGATCACCCGAGCCCGGGAGGCCGGCGTACCGGTTATATATATCGCCCATACGACCCAATACATCACCCGGAATACTCAGGGCTGGGAGTTTCACAGGAACCTCAAGCCTCTCGAGACAGATATAATAGTAGAAAAAAGACACCCCAGTGCCTTCATCGAAACGGATCTGGAAAAGATACTGAAGGACCTTCATGTCTCAAACCTGGTGCTTACAGGATTGGCTTCTTCGGCCTGTTACGGCGCCACCGCCCGGGACGCGGCGGAAAAGGGTTTTATGACAATCGTGGTCAGCGACGCCCACGCCGACCCCCGGGCGGGCAAGGCCGAGGAACTCAACACAGCCCTGGAGGGAAGCGATAATCCCCTGCTGATGATGACGGCGGATATACTCTTCGTACGATAGCAATAAGAAGGCGCCTGACTTTCCATGTTATATGTTGTAGAACGTGCTCCAGCAGGCTGGGAAAGTCAGCATCAGGGCTTGGAGGGGACTTCGGAACCTGAAGGTTTCGATACTTTAGAGGATAGATTTTTCAGAAGACACGCTGGATGCACGAACCTACAGAAAAGCATGAGCCTGCTTGCTCTCGAAGGTCTATGAGATATATCCAATGCTCTGCCCCAAGGATGGATCGGAAATAAAGGTGATAGCGATAATTCAGGAACCAGCAGAAATTGACCGCATTCTACGGCATCTTGAAAACAGGGGCGGCTTTCCCCGGGGTTGGATCGGGCATCTCTGAACAAATTTTTCTTTCTCCTTTCCCATCTATTGCCAAACTTCGTCCATTTCGCTGCCCTTTTACGTTGCCGTGTGTATAGTACACCCCGGTATCGACTTTTTTTTCGGTTAAAGCCGGAAAATGTACTCTGTTATCATGAGCCAGGTTGATTGTAGCCGATTCTGAGACCGATTTTACCGGTTTCGGCTTGCGACCCTGGATTATTTTTCCTATCATTAAACATAACGGGAGGAATATCTGCTGTATGGAGGAGGCTGCCGGGTCACTGTTCAACATGATTCTTCAGTCATTGCCCGATGCGGTGATGGCCGTGGACAGAGAGGGGAGGGTGATCGCCTGGAACGATCAGATGACGAGGCTCACGGGAATCGGAAGGGAGGGGATCGTCGGCAGGGGTAAATACGAATACGCCATACCTCTCTACGGAGAGAGGAAACCGATCCTCGTCGACCTGGTAGGGGCGGATGACTCCGATACTGAGGGACGGTACTCGCGGTTCATTAAGAACCGTTCCACGCTATACGCCGAAGGGTACGCGCCTAAGGCCTACAGCGGAACCGGAGCCTATCTGAGCGGCACCGCTTCCCCCCTTTTCGATGCCGCAGGAGTGTGGATAGGCGCCATCGAGATTATCAGGGATATAACGGAACTGAAAAGAATCGAAACGGAATTGAAGGACAGCGAGCTTCAATTCCGTCTCCTTGTGGAAAACATCCAGTTCGGGATCAGTCTTATCGACCGCGATTACAATCTCGTATGGACGAACCCTGCCCAGAGCGGGATGTTCGACAAGACAGGGGATATGCCCCGGGCCGGAAAGTGCTATCAGGAAAATGAGAAACGAGATTCTGTTTGCCCCCATTGTCCGGGCACCCGGGCGATGGCCACAGGAAAGGTTCATTCCGTGGAAACCCTCGGGATCAGGGATGACGGCTCGAGTTTCAACGCCCGGGTGACCGCCTTTCCATACTACACGGCCGATGGGGAGTTGACCGGTTTCATTGAGATCGTCGAGGATATCAGCGAGCGGGTTAAATCGGAAATACTCCTGAAGGAATCCTTGACCGAGAAGGAGACTCTCCTTCATGAGGTCCATCACCGGGTGAAGAACAATCTCCAGTTGGTTATCAGCCTTCTTACTCTCCAGGCTGATGAAAAAAGCGACCCGCGGTTACGGGAACAATTCCTCCTCGCGATCAACAGGATCCAATCGATTTCCTGTATTCACGAAAACCTATACCTGACGGGAGATTTTTCAAGGATCGATTTTGATGACTACATCACCTCTATATCCAGACAGCTCCTGCAGGCCTATGCTCCGGAGGAGAAAAAACCGCGGATCATATGGGATCTTCAGCCAGTTTATCTGGATATTGTCCGGGCGATTCCCTGCGGTCTTATCGTCAACGAGATACTGACCAACGCTTTGAAATACGCCTTTCCTGACGGATGGAAGGGGGATCCGGAAATTCGGCTCTCCCTGAGCGAGGAAAAGGACATGATTACTCTTTCGATAGCCGACAACGGAGTAGGCGGCAAGACAAACAAGAACCCGGAGGAGGACGGTGAGACCCTGGGGTTGACACTCGTGTCGATACTCTCCAATCAGTTGAAAGGAGAGTACGAGATTCGCAATGAAAAGGGGACGGTTTTCTCAATCAGATTTGCGAAAACCTAGGAACCAGGGAGTCATAGAAGCCCCACAGAGGTAATACGTCGACATATCCTGATCGCTTTCAGCAAAGACAAAACACCAAACTTGACAAGCGCTGGGACCGGCCATATTCTTCCCGAAAGGGAAATCAACGGTTTCCTAACCAGCCTCGCTGTGACTGAAGGACCTTCATGTCTCAA
>JAFGDJ010000196.1 GCA_016932135.1 Spirochaetales bacterium
CTGGGGTATGAATCTTTTCTCACCCTGGGCAGACAGGTCGCTTCGTACCATCATGAACGCTGGGACGGTTCCGGGTATCCCGAGGGTCTGAAAGGGGAAGACATTCCCCTGTCGGCCCGTATCGTGGCTCTGGCGGACGTTTACGACGCCCTGACCAGCGAAAGGCCGTACAAGAAGGCTTTTCCCCATGAAGAGGCGGTAAAAATCATTCTACAGGAACGGGGCAAGCACTTTGATCCTCTGCTGGTGGACCTGTTTCTGAAAATGGCCGACGACATTCGGGATATCCGATGTCAGGACGGTTGTATCGAAGAAAACTGACCTTTCCCGGGGTGGTCTTCGGCTTCCTTATTTTTCCCTGAAATCCTGATAAATTGCTCCTTTGGGGGTACCTTTAGGGCATAGTTAGGAGGATCGACATGAAAAAAATGATTGTAATTATCCTTTTTCTTCTTCTGGCAGCCGGGTTATTTGCCGCCGATCCGGGAATACGGGTGGATGTGGAGGCGGGCCCGGCCTTGTCGCTCTTTTCGGTTTATCTGAACGCCACGCCGGCGGTGATGTACGATTTCGGTCTGCCGGCCGTGGGAATCGGACTGCGAAACTATATCGGCTTAAGCTTCGGAGATATTTACACCGCCCCCCACGCCCTGGTGGAACTGGGCTGGTTTTACGCCGGTTTCGGGGCGTCCTTTATGCTGAAAGCCCCTAATCCGGAAACCAATGAAGCCGGTTTTGCCATCCCTGAACCGGACGAAGAAGAAGGTCCCGGGTTTCTGCCTTTTCTTACGTTGGGCATAGCCCCGCCTCTCGTTCCCCTGGGGCCGGGAAAGCTGGGCCTTGATATCTATGCCGACTTCCTGGCTACCGCCAGCCCGGTGGTTGTGGCGGAGGACCCGGAAAATCCCGTGGGAAGCATTATCGGGACGATTTTCATCACTGCCATTACAGCGGTGTACAATATGTTTAAATTCGGGGTGTCGGTAACCTACTCAGTACAGTTGTAAAAAAATACCCGGCCGTATCCGGCCGGGTGTCTTTTCATTACATGCCGGGGCACTGGTCGGCCAGGGCCTTTTCCACCTTGCCCGCGAAAGCCTTATTAAAATAGGCTTTGAATTGACCGGCCAGTTTTTCCGCCATTTTATCAAAGGCGGCTTTATCCTGCCAGGTGTTTTTCGGTACCAGGATGGATGAATCTACGCCGGGGCAGGAAAGGGGAATTTCCACCTTGAAAACCGGGTCCCGGGTGTATTCCACCTTGTCCAGGCTGCCGTTCATGGCGGCCCGAACCATGGCTCGGGTGGCATTGATATCCATTCGTTTGCCCACGCCGAAAGGACCGCCGCTCCATCCCGTGTTTACCAGGAAAACGCTGGTTTCATACTTTTCCGTGTACTTCTCCAAGAGATTGGTATAATCTTCCGGGTTCCGGGGCATAAAGGGCTGGCCGAAGAACCGTGAAAAGGTTGCCTGGGGTTCGGTGACTCCCGTTTCGGTTCCCGCCAGCTTGGAAGTGTATCCCATCATGAACCAGAGTTTTGCCTGGTCCGCCGTCAGCCGGCTGATGGGGGGCAGGACGCCGTAGGCATCGGCGGTAAGGAAAAGGACCGTGGAAGGATGCCCGGTTTTTGCCGATTCCAGATAATTGGAAAGGTACCGTAAGGGATAGGATACCCGGGAATTGGGGGTGAAGCGGTCGTCGTCCAGATCAAAGGTTCCGTCGGGGTAGACCATGACGTTTTCCACAATGGAGCCGTGGGACAGATAGTGATCGGCGTGGAAAGAAGCCTTGAAGATCTCCGGCTCTTTTTCCGGGTTCAGGTTGATCAGCTTGGCGTAGCAGCCGTTTTCGAAATTCGCCACCCCGTTGTCGCTCCAGCCGTGCTCATCGTCTCCCACCAGAGAGCGTTCCGGGTCCGCCGAAAGGGTGGTTTTACCGGTTCCCGACAACCCCAGGAGCAGAGCGCATTTCCCGTCGGGTCCCTCGTTGGCGCTGCAGTGCAGGGGAAGAATCCCTAAGTCCGGCAGGTAATAATTCATCACGGTAAAAATGAGCTTTTTTATCGAACCCATATAGGCTGATCCGAAGACAATGCCGATGCGGTTATCGAAGTCCATGGCCACGGCCAGGTTGGAAGCTGAGCCGTCCTCCATCTTCCGAAGCTTTCCCTGATATCGGCTTTTATCCAGCTTTTCGTAGGGCAGGGCCAGCAGCAGAAAAGGTTTACCCGCGAAAGCGCTTTTTCCAATATCCCCGGGTACCTTCCGGAACATGTTGTCCACGAAAAGGCCGCTTAAAGAGTTGTCGGTAACCGTAAGCACCGGGAGGGCATAGTTGGTGTCGGCCCCTACCACCCTGTCCAGGGCATAGACCCGCTTTTTTACCGACAACAGGGCCAGGGCGTCCTCGGTCAGCATGGAAAAGGTATCCGGGTCCAGGGGAACGTTGTTCGGCGAGTCCCAGTCTATGGTTTTTTCACTGGCCGGTCGTTTGACGATGTAGGTATCCTTGGGGCTTCTGCCGGTGGATTCCGGCGGGGTCCAGGTAACCAGGGTTCCCACGGGTAACGCCATGGCGGCTTTTGTCACGACGGATTCTTCAATGAGAAATTTCCGTTCCGGGTTTCTTACAACTCTTTTGTAATCTTTTAAAAGATCCTCTGTTCTCTGATGATAATCCATACAATCTCCTTTTTTATCCGTTGATAACGGCTAAAACAGTGCCGCTTTGCACCGCGTCACCTGGATTCACGAGAATCGACGCTACCGTTCCCGCCGTTCCGGCGGGAATGTCCAGTTCCATTTTCATGGATTCAATGACTAGAATAATATCTTCCGGGTTTACCTTCTGACCTGCCGAGGCGTTGACACGGACCACCGACCCCGGTAAATGGGCCGTTACGTTGGTGCTTGCCCCGGTCGGTGCTGCCTGGGCTGCCGGAGGCGCCTGAGGGGCCGACACGGCGGGCTGAGGCTGCGGCGAAGGGGCCGCCGGAGCCGCAGCCGAACCTTCGGTGCCGCCGTTTTTCCTTACCCCGATCTTTGCCTCTCCCTGCAGATAGGCGATACCCTTTTCCATGCAGGTGGCAGCGATAAAGATGTTCTCGTCGGTGATGGGCAGCTGAGCCTCGGTCAGCATGGCTACGGCCTTATTGACCCCTTTGCCGGGGTCGGCGTCGTTGATATCGATAACCAGTTTATCCGTGGGTTCCAGGCCCATCTTTTCCCGGGCGATCTTCACTATTTCCGGGTCCGGGGGAAGGGGGGTCTTGCCGAAGTACCCCAGAACCATCTTGCCGTACCCTTCGGCGATCCGTTCCCAGGGTCCGAAGAGGACGTTGTTGAAGGCCTGCTGAAAGTAGAACTGGGAGACCGGTGTCACGGAGGTGCCGAAGCCCCCCCGGCGGACCACCTCTTCCATGGCTTCCACCACGGTGTCGAATTTATCCAGGGTGTTGTTGTCTCTCATCATCTGGGTGTTGGCCGTCAGGGCGCCGCCGGGCATGGGGGAGAAGGGGATAAGAGGTTCCACCTTTTTTGCCTCCGGCGGCATGAAGTAATCGGCCATGCATTCTTTGAAAACCTTTTCGGCTTTCAGGACCTTTTTGATATCGATGCCCAGATCGTACTCCGTGCCCCGCAGGGCATGCCACATGCTGACGATATCGGGCTGACAGGTGCCGCCGGAAACAGGATCCAGGGACAGGTCGATCTGGTCGGCTCCGGCTTCCAGGGCCGCCTTGTAACAAGCGATGGAGGCGCCGGCGGTTTCATGGGTATGGAAGGTGATATGTTCCCGTTTTCCCAGGACCTTCCTGGCCATCCGGATGGTTTCGTATACATCCGCCGGAATGGTTGTTCCGGAGGCGTCCTTGAAACACACGGAGTCGTATTTTATCCCCGCGTCCAGAATCTGTCTGAGCACCTGGATGTAAAACTTGGGAGTATGCGCGCCGGAGAGCCCCGGAGGAAGCCCCATGGTGGTAACGCAGACCTCGTGTTTCAACCCCGCCTCGACGATGCACTGGCCGCTGAAAACGAGGTTGTTCACATCGTTCAGGGCGTCGAAATTTCTTATGGTTGTAATACCGTGTTTTTTAAATAGCTGGGCGTGCAGGCGGATGATATCCCTGGGCTGGGAGTCCAGACCTACCACGTTGACGCCCCTGGCCAGGGTCTGCAGGTTTGCCTCAGGCCCCGCGGCGGAGCGAAAGGAGTCCATCATCTCAAAGGCGTCTTCATTGCAGTAAAAATAGAGAGACTGGAACCGGGCGCCGCCGCCGGCTTCGAAATGGTTTAACCCCGCTTCGACGGCCGCTTCTACCGCCGGAAGAAAATCCGCGGTAAAAACCCTGGCGCCGTAGACCGATTGAAACCCGTCTCGAAAGGCCGTGATCATGGTGTGAATTCGCTTTTTCATACTGTCTTCCCCTTTTTCAGAATAGATTATCCGGCGTCCCGGGGGGTCGGGAGCCGGATTCTTGTGACTATAGACGTTATATTGCTTCTATATCAAGGCCGAGAA
>JAFGDJ010000197.1 GCA_016932135.1 Spirochaetales bacterium
CATATCTTCATCCCGGCAGAGGCGGCTCATCAGGTCGAGGATCTGCGCCTGTACCATTACATCCAGTCCCGTGGTGGGTTCATCACCGATAATGAGTTTCGGCCTGCAGGCCAGGGCCATGGCGATCATGGCCCGTTGTTTCATCCCGCCGCTGAATTCATGGGGGTAGTTATTCACCCGGTCGGGGTCGATCTCCACCAGGGTGAAGAGCTCCCGGGTACGCTTATCGGCTTCTTCCTGAGAACAGCCGCTGTGCAGGATAATTGCTTCACTGATCTGACGGCCCACCTTCATGACGGGGTTCAAGGCGTTCATGGCTCCCTGAAACACGATGGAGATGTCCTTCCAGCGGGTCTGACGCAGTTGTTCATCGGTCAGGGCTAACAGGTCGATGTCCCCCAGGCGAATCGATCCTTCGGCAACCCTTCCCTCCTTGGGGAGGAGTCCGCAGATCGAAAGGGCCAGAGTGGTTTTCCCGCTGCCCGATTCACCCACCAGGCCGATGGTCTCACCTTTCTGTAAGGAGAGGCTGACATTGCTCACTGCCTGTACATCCCCGGCTTTTATTGAGAAGATGGTTGAAAGGTTTTGTACCTGAAGAAGCTCCATGCCGACTATCTCCTCTTCAGCTTCGGGTTGAGAATTTCATCAAAGGCGTACCCGAGGAAGGTGAAGGCCAGAACCACCGCCACGACGCAGAGCCCCGGGGGAAAGAGAAACCAGAAGGCTCCGATACTGGCTGCCCCCGATTCAAAGGCAAAGTGAAGCATCATCCCCCAGCTGGGGTGCAGGGGGTCGCCCATGCCGAGAAAACTCAAGGTGGTTTCCGAGAGAATGGCCACAGCGGACACTAAAATGGTGTTGGCAAAGACCAGGGGAAAGGCGTTGGGCAGGATATGGCGAATCATTATGTGAACACTCCCGGCTCCGATGGCCCGGGCTCGCTCCACGAATTGTTTTTCTTTGATGGAAAGGGTCTGCGCCCGGACGACCCGGGCCGTGCCGGCCCAGCTGGTGAGACCGATCACCATAATGATGTTCCACACGCTGCTCCCCAAGATGGCGGCCAGCACCAGCATGAGGGGAAGCCAGGGCAGTACCAGGAAAACATCGGTGAACCTCATAAGGAGCATGTCCACCCTTCCGCCGTAATAACCGGCTACAATGCCGATACAGGTGCCTACCACCATGGAGAGTAGGGTGGCGAGAATCCCCACAGCCAGGGAGATTCTTGAACCGGCGATTAAAGCCCCCAGAACATCCCTGCCCATATCGTCTTTTCCCAGGGGGTGCCCGGGAGAGGGGGGAGCGAAGACGTCCTCGGCGTTACCGAAGACCATGGGGTTGTAGGGCAGGAGGAGCGGACCGAAAAAGGCCATAAAAACGAATAACGCAAGCATGACACATCCGGCCATGCCCATTTTATTCTTTCTCAAAGAGGTGAAAAAATCCCTGGTCTTTTTTCTGCGAACCTTTGCCGATGCTTTTCTGTCCATACGGTGCTACCCCCGAACCCTGGGATCGAGATACCCGTACAGGATATCGGCGCAGAAGTTCGCCCCGATGACGGCCAGGCTTACCAGGAGAAAGATTCCCTGCAGCAGAGGGTAGTCACGGTTTATCAGGGCGTCGTACATAAGCCTTCCTAAACCCGGCCAGGAAAAAATGGTTTCCACCTGGATGGTTCCCCCGATCACCAGGCCGAGATTGATGGCGATGATGGTTACCATGGGCAGGAGGGCGTTGGGTACCGCGTGTTTACGAATGACATACTTTTCCGTAAATCCCTTTGCTTTGGCGGTGGTGACATAATCTTCCGTTAAAACGTCCAGAAGGGAATTCCGCATCACCAGGGCGTACTCGCCGATGAGGACCAAGGCCAGGGTCAGAACCGGTAGAACCAGGTGCATCCCCACATCGGCTACCAGGGCAAAGAGATCACGAAACGCCGCTCCCGGGGTCATCATTCCCGTGGTTGGAAAGATCCGTAAAGAAACGCTGAAGAACGAGACCAGCAGGATACCCAGCCAGAAGGTGGGCATGGAATAGGTGATCAGGGAAAAGCTCAAGGAGATGGTGTCGATTTTCTTTCCCCGCTTCCAGGCGGATACGATACCGATGAGGGTTCCCACGGTAATGGCGATGATTTCCGCCAATCCCGCCAGGAGAATCGTGGGCAGAAGCCTGGAAGCGATAACTTCGGATACCGGTTTACGGTGAAGGAAGGAAAATCCCAGGTCTCCCCGGAAGAGCTGTTTTATGTATAAGCCGAACTGGACATACCAGGGCTTGTCCAGGCCGAAAAGAGCCCGGGTTTTTGCGACCGCCTCCGGAGAAGCCTTGGGGTTTCTCATGAGCATAGCCAGCGGGTCACCGGGCATCACGCGAAAGAGGATGTAATTGAGAACCAGTACGAGAAACACGGTCACCAGGGCCTGGAACAGCTTTTTTATCACATAGGCTTTGTTCATGGCAGGCCCTTTTCGGTGTACGTTGAAATAGGTTGCGGAACGGAAGAATCTTCCGTTCCGCTGTTAGCTGTGCCGTCCACTACCGGTCCGCCGGACGAACGTTGAGGTAGTTATAAGTGGTCAGGTTGAAAAAGTAAGGCCCGTCTTCGGGGATTTGTTTCCATCCTGTCCACTGGTCGGTCCGAACGGCCTGGATGCTGTTGTCGTAGGAAAGAATAATGTAGGGAGCATCCCGGTAGAGTATCTTCTGCATTTCCCACACCATCTTCTGTCGTTCCGCCTTATCCATCAGGGTAGCCTGTTCTTCCAGGAGTCGGTCATATTCGGGGTTGGAGTAATTGCAGTCGCTCAGGTTGTCTATCTGGTCGGTACTCATAACGCGGAGAATAGTGGTGGGGTCTACATCGGTTCCCCAGCCCCAGATGAACATATCGAAATCATAGGCGTAAATTCTATCGATCAGCACGCCGTCGTCCACGGTTTCAATGTCGATTTCAATTCCCACGTCTTTCAGCATGGCGCTGACCATCTGTCCGGCTTTCACTTCATCCGTATTGTCCGAGCGAAGCATGAAATTAAAGGAAAGTTTATTTCCATCAGCATCTTCCCGAATACCGTCACCATCCCGGTCGGTATAACCGGCTTTCTCCAGTTCTTGGGCGGCTTTTGTGGGATTGTAGGCGCGCAGTTCCGCCCCTTTAGGCGCGTAATGCCAGAAATCGTCCGGGGGAACAATGGTTGTTCCGGCAATTCCCTGACCGGCGTAGGCAACATCAATGATCTTCTGCTTGTCGATGGCGTACTCCATGGCTCGTCGGAGAGCGGTGTCCAGAAGCAGGGGGTTGCCCAGGGAAGCCTCATCTTCCATGCTGTTGATGGAGATTTCGGTAAACCCGTTGGCCGCGGCGGAAATGGCGCTGATATTGGATTCACTGGACAGAGCTCTTAACTGGTTGACGTTGAAGTTGATGGCTCCCTGCAGTTCTCCGGTCTTCAGAGCCTGAACCATGGTGTCGTTATTGGCATACAGGACGAAAACCAGCTCATCAATGGCCGGTTTTCCCAGGAAATAATCCGGGTTGGCCGTCAGTCTCAGGAATTCCCCTTCTTTCCGTTCGGCAAAGGTAAAGGGTCCGGTACCCACGGGGGAGCTGTTTTCCCAGGTCTCCAGTTCCTCAAAAGCAACGGTTTCCCAGATATGTTTCGGCAGAATGGGCGCGGTATTCATCAGCATGTTCGCCTTGGGTCTTTCGGTGTTGATTACCACCGTCAACGGGTTCGGGCATTGGATGTCCGAGATGCCTCTCAGAAAATCGGCGTAAAGGCCAAGCTCGCTTTCCATCATCAGTTCGTAGGTGTATTTCACGTCCTCGGAAGTCAATTCTTCGCCGTCGTGCCAGGTTACACCCTCCCGGAGTTTGAAGGTCCAGGTCAACTGATCGTCACTAAGGTCCCATGACTCGGCCAGATGCGGTTTTGGTTCGAGATTCTCATCGAAGGCCACCAGCGGGTCATAGAGCAGGTTGAATACCTCCGCCCCCGCCTGGGTGTAGGAAATGAAGGGACTTAAGCTGTCCGTTTCAACTCCCCAGCCTACCCGCAGAAAGGCGGTGGAGGACTTCTCTTGCCGTCCGCCCGAGGTAAAGGTAAACAATACCGTTACCAGGGTGAGGATCACCATGGCGGAAACGAAGAAAGTCCCCTTCCTTCCTTTTTCTTTTTTCATTTTTAGTACCCCCTTGTATTCGCATCGACCGGTCGTTTAATCGACGGTCGCGCATTCCTCTATGAACAGACTTCCTTCATCCCCGTCGATGCAGGCTTCCACTCCCAGGGGAACGGTTGCCAGGTCCCTGGTGTGACCTAAGGGCAGGCCGAAGATCACAGGTACACCCAGGGGGGTGAGAAAGTCTTCCAAAACATCCTCCAGGCTGAAGGTAACATGAAAACCGGGATTGAGCTTGCTGGGCTCGCAATTCTTGCATTCTCCCACCACAATACCGGCGGCTTCCTGCAGCTTTCCGGCGTTGAGAAGATGGGTCAGCATATGGTCGATCAGCCAGGGCTCCGTTTCCAGTTCCTCGAAGAAAAAAATCTTTCCGGCGGTGTCGATTTCGTAGGGAGTCCCTAAACTGGCGCAGATGAGAGACAGGTTGCCCCCCACCAGCTCTCCCCGGGCTTTCCCGCCCCGGAAGATATTGATCCATTTTGTTTCGTCCGCCGGGACGATCTCCCCGATGGGGTCCGGCGAAGACAGGGCCTTAAAAAGTTGCTCCTCGGTATACGGGGTAAGATCCTGGGTGTTAAACCGGGACATCCCCGGGCCGTGAAAGGTAACCAGGCCGGTTTTTTTCAAGATGGCCAGATGAATGGAAGTTATGTCGCTGAAACCGATAAAGATCTTCGGGTTTTCGCGAATAATATCGAAATCAAGGTAACGGAGCAGCCGGGCGGAACCGTAGCCCCCCTGGGTGACGAAGATGGCGTCGATATCTTCCCGGGAAAACATTTCGTTCAGGTCACCGGCCCGGGCTTTGTCCGGTCCGGCTAAATAGGCGTAGCGGCGGGAAAGGTTGTCACTTGTTACGACATTGAATCCCCATTCCTTCAGGGTGGAGATGCCTCGAACAATTTCACTTTTGTAAAAGGAAGGGCTGGCCGGCGATACAACGCCGATGGTCTGACCTTTTTCCAGTCTTTTCGGTTTTATTTTCATGAGCCCTCCCTTCCACAGAAGTGCATCCCTATAAACATGTATATCATCACAAACTCCATGGCTTGGTCAATGTCAAGATACTCCTGGTCGGTATGGGCACAGGAGAGATCACCCGGTCCCAGGATGATGGTGGGGATTCCCCCGTAGGAGCTTAAAAGCCCCCCGTCGGACCAGGCTTTAAAAGATCCTTTTTCCGCCCGGCGGCCTGTGGCCTGGAAAGCGGCTTCTTCGGCTGTATGGACCAGGGGATGGGCGGGATCGATTTCGAACCCCTCATGAAGGATGCCCTCTTCCATGATGCTCTTCTCCATGACCGAGAAGTCACAGGAAAAATCCGGATAATCCCGCCGGAGTTCATGGAGGATTTCCTCGAATTCCGCCGTTACCTCCTCATAGGTTTCACCCGGAATCCACCGGCGGTCAATCTGCAGAACGCACTCTCCCGCCACGGTACTGGGCTGGAACCCTCCTTGAATAAAGCCGTAATTGACCGAAGAGCGGCCGATGATCGGGTGAATACGGTATTTCAGCCGGGGGATCAACTGCTCTTCTATTCGCTGAATGAGAAGGGACGCGCTGCGGATGGCATTGATGCCCATTTCCTGGTTTCCGCCGTGAACGGCCCGGCCGTGAACGTCGAACTGAAACCACTGCAGCCCTTTGTGTCCCATACCGATGGTGAGCCCGGTGGGCTCTCCCACCACCGCTCCGTCGGCCTTTATCCCTTTTTTCAGCAATGCCCGGGTTCCCAGGCTGGTAAGCTCTTCATCGATGACCCCTGAGAAAATGAGGTCGCCCTTGGTACGTATCCCTGTTTGTTTCAGTAGTTTCATGGCGGTCATCATGCAGGCCAGGGCGCCTTTCATATCGGAGGTTCCCCGGCCGTACAACCGGCGCCCTTTTATCCGGGGGGACAAGGGTTCCGGCATATCGTAGGGCGGCACGGTATCGGTGTGGCCGTTCAGTAAAAGGGTCCTGCCGCCGCCGGAGCCGGGGAGGCGGGCGTAGACGTTTTTTCTTCCCTGGTCCACCGTTTCGACTTCGGCTTCAATGCCTGCCTTTTCAAAGTATTGCAGGATATACTCCGCCACGGCGGTTTCCTGTGCCGGGATACCGGGATAGCTGGGAAGGCTCACCAGGTCGCTGAGCAGTTTTACCAGATCCTTTTCTGAAATCAGCGATGATAGATCTTTCAAATCCCTTTCATGCTTCATAGGCTTTGATGAAATCCTTTCTTCTTGAGCTGTCGGACCGATGGGTAATGTTCATGTGATGAACATATGTGCGTAACATGAACATATTTCAGTATACACCCGGTCTTTCGGACGCGCAACTCTTTTTTTGTGAGTTGTGTCCACCCCCGGGGATGTAAAAAAGTATTTAGGGAATAAAAGGGGTTATTTCTTCAGCATATTTCTGAAGAATAGGAAGACTGCTGTTGATCTTTATATCGAAATCGGGGCCCTTTATAAAGGCGATAGCCATGCAGGCCATCACTTCTCCGGCCAGGTTTTTAACCGGCACGCCCACGCCGGCAGCGGCGGCATCGTACTCTTCGCCGTCACTGATCACATACCCCTGCCGGCGAATCAGGCGATATTCGTCGAGAATTTCATCTACTGTGGTGAGGGTGTTGGGAAAAAGTTTCTCAAAAGGTTGTATTCGCAGCAATCTTTTTACCGTTTCCTCCTGGTGGTACGCCATGAGGCATTTCCCGTAACAGCCCCGGTTCATGGGATAAAGGGATCCCGGGGGGTGGTTCATGCGGAAGGGTTGACGCATTTCGATCTCAAAGAGGGAAAGAATCCTGTCTCCGTCTCTGATAGCCAGTCCGGCGGATTCTCCGGTAAGCTCGGCGACTTTTTCCAGAGTATGAAGCACCTCGTGTTTGTAATGGTAGTTGTTCAGATAAACCGATCCGATATGATACAGCATCGGTCCCACGGTGAACTTCCGGGATACCTTCTCCTGGATAACGAAATGTTCCGCCGCAAGATCGGTAAGAATCCTGTATACCGTAGTCCTGTTGATACCGGTCAGGTGACCGATCTCCGCGGCGGAGTACAGGTAGGGTTTGGTGCCCAGGATCTGAAGAATCCGGGTAATCTTTTCTAAATTGGAGGGTTTCTTATCCATCTTCGGGCGGCCCCCCGACGGCTGTCCCCTAAAGGGCCTTTACGATCCTCTCGGTATCCATGGCAATCATGAGCTCTTCGTTGGTGGGAACCACCAGAATTTTTACCGGCGAATCGGTGGTGGAAATCACCGCCTGCTTCCCCCGGACGGTGTTTTTTTCCGTATCCAGATAAGCGCCCAGTACTTCAAGACCCTGGCAGCACATCTTTCGTAAGTTGATGGAATTTTCCCCGATGCCGGCGGTGAAGATAATGGCATCCAACCTTCCCCCCAGGTCGGAAGCCAAAGCGGCGATATATTTCCGCGCCCCGTGGGCGAAAAGCTTCAATGCCAGGATGGCTCGTTCGTTTCCCTTTTGCGCTGCCTCGTCCACATCCCGGGCGTCGTTGGATAACCCGGAAATGCCCTTTAAACCCGATTCCTTGTAAATCAGGTTATTGACCTCCTTGGTGGACATGCCTAATACATCCTGCAGGTGGAGAATGATGGCCGGGTCGAGATCTCCCGCCCGGGTGCCCATCATCACTCCGCACATGGTGCCGAAGCCCAGGGTGGTGTCCACGGATTTCCCGTTTTTTACCGCCGTCAAGGAAACGCCGTTTCCCATATGGCAGGTGACACAGTTGAATTTGTCCGGGGCAATGCCCAGCATCTTAGCTCCCTGCAGAGCTACGTAATTATGGCTGGTGCCGTGAAAACCAAACCGGCGGATGCCGTGTTCCGTATAATACTTGTAGTCCAGGGGGTAGATATAGGCTTCCGGTGGCATGGTGGAATGAAAAGCCGTGTCGAAAACCCCGACATTGGGAATTCCCGGCAGAAGTTGTTCAATGGCTTCGATTCCCGCCAGGTTCGGGGGGTTATGCAGGGGAGCCAGGGAAGAGGCTTCCTTGACGATCTGAATGATCTCCGGGGTCATAAGTTCCGATTTGGTAATTTTATCCCCTCCGTGGACGATCCGATGACCCACAGCGCTGATCTCTTCAATGGATGGAATTACCCCGCTATTTTTATCAGTGATCCTGTCCAGGAGAAGCTTGATTCCCGTGGTATGGTTGGGAATAGGCAACACATCCCTGGTGGTTTCACCCTCGTCAGGTCTGTAATTAAAAATGCCGTCATCGAGGCCGATTCGCTCAATCAGCCCCGTACAGAGAACCGTATGATTATCCATGTTCCAGAGTTGGAATTTTATTGAAGAACTGCCGCTGTTGATAACCAATATTTTCATAGTCGCCCCTTTATCAACTTTCTAAAACGTGAGAATATGATACATTCATTATAAAGTATCCCGGAAATCTGTCAAACCATAATTTCGGAGATTTTAAAGATTTTTGGGTTAAACTTGAAAAAAGGATCGTCCTATGGAGAAAGGATATATTCAGTTCTACACGGGAGACGGGAAAGGCAAGACCACCGCCGCCCTGGGGCTGGCTCTGCGGGCTGTCGGCCGGGGAATGAAGGTCTTTATCGGTCAGTTCGCCAAGGGGATGGCCTACGGGGAGCATGAAGCCCTTTCTCGTTTCAGCGAGAGCATCACCTTGCGGCAATTCGGCCGCCGCTGTTTCATTCACGGAAAGCCGGAGGAAGAGGATATCCGCATGGCCCGGGAAGGCTGGGAAGAGGTGAAAGCCGTGGTTGCCGGGGGATCGTACGATCTGGTTATTCTGGATGAAGCGGGAATTGCCATCTACTACAATCTGGTAACCGAGGCCGAATTCGCCGAATTCCTGGACGCGAAACCGGAAGGGGTGGAACTGGTTCTTACGGGTCGGAAAATCCCCGAGACCCTCTTCGATAAGGCAGATCTGGTGACGGAAATGAGGGAAATAAAACATTACTACACCCGAGGGGTGGAAGCCCGGCTGGGAGTGGAGTATTAACCATGAAGATGTATGAATACCAAGCCACCGGGCTTTTTGCCGAGGAGGGGATCCCTGTGCTTTCGGGAGAATTGGTTTGCGAACCGAAGGAGGCCGCCGAAGCCTGTCGCCGCCTGGGTGGCCGGGTAGTGTTGAAAGCCCAGGTTCTCACCGGCGGCCGTG
The DNA here is from genome assembly GCA_016932135.1 of Spirochaetales bacterium. Taxonomy (GTDB): domain Bacteria; phylum Spirochaetota; class Spirochaetia; order JAFGDJ01; family JAFGDJ01; genus JAFGDJ01. The sequence continues at coordinate 9,369 of JAFGDJ010000197.1, forward strand.
GAAAGGCCGGTGGAGTAGCTACGGTTTCTTCCCCGGAAGAGGCTGTCCGGGAAGCGGAAAGAATTCTTTCTCTCACCATCAAAGGATACCCGGTAAAGAAGCTTCTGGTGGTACCGGCGGCGGATATCCGGGAGGAATATTACCTGGGACTTACCATCGATCGCAACAGCGCCGGAGGGGTGTGTATTCTCTCCTCCCAGGGAGGGATGGACATAGAAGAGCTGGCGGCCACTGCGCCGGAAAAGATTCTCCGCCTTCCCCTTATCTCCGACGAAATGACGGAAGACCTTTCAGTCGCCTTACGGCGTGTATTTCCCCGGACCGAAGTAAGAAATCAGGCCGAAGCCCTAGTGAAAGCCCTGATCCGCCTGTTTCGCCGGAGAGACTGCCTTCTGGCGGAGATTAACCCATTAGCCCTGGACTGCCGAGAGAATCTCATTGCCCTGGACGCCAAGGTGGAGATCGACGATAACGCCCTGTTCCTTCATAAGGACCTGGCAGCCTTGAAGGAAGATGAAACCGCCGAGGAGCGTTCCGCCCGGGAGGGAGGCATCAGCTTTATCAGCCTGGATGGAACCATCGGATGCGTGGTCAACGGAGCCGGGCTGGCCATGGCCACCATGGACGCGGTGCATCACTTCGGAGCTGAGCCGGCCAACTTTCTCGATGTGGGCGGGAGCTCGGACCCTAAAAAGATGGTCCTTGCCTTAAATCTCATCGTGGGGAATCCCCGGGTGAGATGTATCCTGATAAATATCTTCGGCGGTATCACCCGGTGCGACGATATTGCCCGGGGGATCCTCCTGGCCGCCGAGGCGGTGGACCCATCCAGACCGCTGGTAATCCGCCTCACGGGAACCAACGCGGAGGAGGGAAAGGAAATGCTGGAAAAAGCCGGGTACGCGGTTATGACCGACATGACGGAAGCCGTGAAAAAAGCCGTGGCCTTGGCCGGAGGCCCCCGATGAGTATTCTGATTGATAAAGACACTCCGGTGATGGTTCAGGGAATCACCGGCCGGGACGGATCCTTCCATGCCCGTTCCATGAAAAAAGACGGAACCCGGGTGGTCGGCGGTGTCACCCCGGGTAAGGGGGGGACAGAGGTAGACGACCTGCCGGTCTTCGATACCGTGACAGCCTGCGTGGCCGCCACGGGGGCACAGCTGAGTGTGCTTTTTGTCCCCCCGGCGGCCTTTTCCGCCGCTTTCAGGGAAGCCCTGGACGGGGGAATAAAAACATTGGTCTGCGTGACCGAAGGGGTGCCGGTCCACCAGATGATCGATAATCTCAAGCATGCCCGGGAACGGGGAGTCCGGGTTATAGGGGCCAACAGCCCGGGGCTTATCTCTCCGGGAAAGGCCAAAGCGGGAATCATGCCCGCGGCCATTCATCTTCCCGGCAGGATCGGTGTGATCTCCAGGAGCGGGACCCTGACCTATGAGATCGTCAGCCACCTTTCTGCGGCGGGTCTCGGTCAGTCTACTTGCGTGGGAATAGGCGGGGATTCCATCGTGGGAACCGGTTTTATCGATTTGCTCACCCTCTTCGAGGCCGATGAAGAAACGGATGCCGTGGTGCTGATAGGCGAGATAGGCGGTGACGCCGAGGAGAAGGCCGCTCAATTCGTGGCGGAGAAGATGCGAAAACCGGTGGCCGCTTTTATTGCCGGCCGGACGGCTTTGCCGGGGAAAAGAATGGGCCACGCGGGAGCGATTATTTCCTCCGGCGGCGGAACCGCCGCTTCAAAGATCACCGCCTTTCGAGAGGCCGGAGTCCCGGTGGCGGATCTTCCCCGGGACATCCCGGCGTTACTTCGGGAGCTTTTACCCTAGTATTATTCGGACAAGCAGCCCTTGTCGAGGTATGCTTACCGGGATTATTTGTAATTTTGTGTCAATATTTTTTACTAAGGGTAACATTTTTTTATGTAAGCACCTCGACAGGGCTCTGTAAGTATGATATGAATGAAAAAGCTAATTCGAAAGGCTTTTCATTATAAGCTTCAGGGGGATGTTATGCAAAGACAAGGAATCGAACATATTTCCACTGTGTGGAGCCATGGAACCGAGATTCTCGTTGATCACGCCCAGGGGATACACCTCTATGATGAGGAGGGGAACCGGTATATCGACTTTACCAGCGGTATCGGGGTGACAAATACCGGGCACTGCCACCCCAAAGTTGTGGCGGCTATCAAGGCCCAGGCCGAAAAACTCATTTTCGGACAATTCAATATTGTTTATCATCAGCCGGTTTTCGACCTGGTGGCGGAACTGAAACAGGTGGTTCCTCCGGGGCTGGACAGCTTCTTCTTCGCCTCCAGCGGAGCGGAAGCGGTGGAAGCCGCGGTCAAGCTGGCCAAGCATGCCACGGGAAGACCGAATATCATCGTTTTTTCCGGTAGTTTCCACGGCCGGACCCACCTGACCATGGCCATGACCACCAGCAAGACCGTGTACCGGACCCATTATCAGCCGTTGGTGGGGGGAATCTTTGTGGCGCCCTATCCCTATTCCTATTACTTCGGCTGGGACGACGAGACCACGAAGAAATTCGCCCTCAAGGAACTCAAGAGGGTTCTTAAGGGTCAGAGCGCTCCGGACGAAACGGCGGCAATCATCATCGAGCCCGTGCTGGGTGAAGGCGGGTACGTCGTACCGCCCGCCGGCTTCCTGGCAGCCTTGCGGGAGCTATGCACTGAGCACGGCATCATGCTCATCGCCGACGAGGTGCAGTCGGGCTTCGGAAGAACAGGAAAGTTTTTCGCCGTGCAGCATGAAAATGTACTGCCCGACATTATGACCATGGCGAAGGGCATCGCTTCCGGCGTGCCTTTGTCGGGCATCGCGTATAAGTCGGAGCTGGGGAAAAAATGGATCACCGGAACCCATGGCGGCACCTATTCGGGGAACACCCTGGCCTGCGCCGCCGGAGCTGCAACGGTGAGAGCGATCCGGGAAGAGGGGCTGGACAAGAACGCCGCGGTGCAGGGTGAGCGTTTAATGAAGGGCCTTAAGGAGATTCAGAAGGATTTTCCCGTTCTCGGAGACGTCCGGGGCCGGGGGCTCATGGTGGCCACCGAGTTTACCTCCGGCGGAGAACCCGATGCGGCGATTGTAAAAGCGATCAAAAAAAACGCCCAGGATATGGGATTGTTGCTTTTATCCTGCGGCACCTTCGACAATATCATCCGGTGGATTCCGCCCCTGGTATCCAAGGCGGAAGATATCGATGAAGCCTTGTCTATTTTCAGGAAAGCCCTGGAAAAAGCGGTTAAATAATCGCTTCATCCTTCCACAGCGCCTCATCGGGGGTCAGCCCTTCGATGAGGCGATTTTTTAAGGAAGCCGTCTTTTCATCCGAGGTTACCCGGTAATATTCCAGAAGCTTTGAGTTGAGACGATCGTACAGCCGGGGAATCTCGCTTCGGTTGCCCGTCAGGGCGCTGGCAATCATCAGCAGGCGATAGGCCGGTTCGCAGAGGGGATCCTTTTCGATGATTTTTTTCGACCAGTTCAAGGATTCCAGATAGTCACCGGAACTCAAGGTGAGTTTCGCCAGCTGAAAGAGAGCTGTCTTGTATCGGTTTTTCAAGGATTCCCGTTCGTCCCGGATAAAATCATAGTAGAGGTCCCCCTCGAGAAAGTCTCCCCGGTACAGTTCCACGGCCTGCGAGTAGAGAGAAACGGCCGGTTCGGTGTTCCGATTCTTTTCCGCGTCTCTGGCCATTTCCAGGTACTTCTGAAATTTATCCAGGTCGGTAATGCAGACCCCTTCCCGGAAACGTATGGTGTTGACGTCGGTGTACAGAAAATCGGCCTTGTCGTCCAGGGTTTTTCTCAGCCGGTAGATGATGGTGTTGAGGTTGTCCCGGGCGCTTTTATAGGAATAGCGTGGCCAGAAAAGCTCGTAAATTTTCTCTTTCATGACGCCGTTTTTCCGGAACACGATGAGCAGTTTGAGCAGGTCCATGACCCTTCGCTGGCTGGAAAGTTGATTTATCATTATCTCCTTTCCCCCGCTGAAGACCTTGAAGTCTCCCAAGGTGGTGATTTCCAGGGGAAAGTCCTTTGATGAAAAGAGGTCCTCATGTTTGTCGGTCTGCAGGCGGGGAAAAGAGCGGAATAGATCGATGCCCGAATAATCTCCTATCTCTTTGAGAACCTCGGGATCACAGATGTCCAGGTTGAGAAACTGTTTTCCTTCCAGGACCCGCCGGACAACGGCGAAATGGACTTCCGCCTGTTTTCTGTTACCCCGGCGAGTCTCCAGCAGACCGTAAAGGGCCATGGCGGTGGCATAGGAGTAGGGGTAGTCGTTTTCCGACACCTCCTCCAGCAGGCTGCTGAGCAGGTTCTGGGTCTCCTCGTATTGTCCCAGGTAGAGGTTTACCTCCACCAGGGCGACGAAGCTGTAAGGGTAATCGGTATAGAGCATGGGGCGGCTTTCTTCTTCCATAACGCGCTTGCAGTAGTACGCCGCCCGGTGTTTATCCCGGTTCCTGTAGGCCATGAGCATCTGGAGATTGAACATGATGAAGTATTTCAGAAAGAGATTTTCTCCGATATCTTTGTCCCGGAGAGACTCGTATAACACCTCAGCCTTACCGATGTTTTCCTGGTACAGGTAGTATAGCACCAGGTCAACTTCCAGGTAGGGGCGGAAGGCAAAATCTTTGGACATATTGGCCAGAACGGTTTGTATTTCCGTGATGGCGGTATTCAGTTTTCCCAGGTAAAAGTAGTTGTCCGCCAGGTAAAAAGCCAGCAGGTAGCGGTAGGGTCCCGGATGGGTGTCTTCACCGTACTCGGCCATAAGGGTGTCGGTTTTTCGAATCAGGTCCCTGGCTTGAATAAAGTCCCCCCGGGCCATATAGATTTCCGCCAGCACTAATCGGGCACAGATAAAAGCCTCTTCGTTATGGGTTTCGTAGCTCGCTTCTTCCGCCCGCAGGGCGTTCTCGAAGGCCTGATCCTTGGCTATTCCGGTCCACCATTGGCCCATGGGAATAAGAGCTTCCAGCAATGCCTGACGTTCGGAAGATAACTTTCCGCGGTTTTCTTTCAGAAAGGCGGAAGCGGCGTCGCTTATTTTCACCAGGATTTCCCGGTTGGTCTGATAGAAAAAATGATTGGTCAGCAGAACGGTGAAGATCATGGCTTCTTTTTCCAGGTCTCCCACCTGATGAAAATATTCACGCAGCTCCAGGAGCCTTTCCCTGGAGGAGTGAGGCCGGGCCATATTTAAAGCCACCGCTTCATAAAAAGACAAAAAGGGATCATCTGCGATGATATCCTGGGGAAATTCCTTCAGGAGTTTCCGGATGGCGTCGAAATGACCGTCACGGAAGTATTCTTCGGAACGTTCAATGAGTAATTCCCGGGCTTTTTCGATATTTTCTCCCAGGGCGAAACAATGAACGGCTTTATGGTAGTTTTCGTTCTGCAGAAAGTAATTCCCCAAGGTGGTAAACATACCGGTTCTCACCGGTTCTTCAAGTTTATCGGAACGTTCTTTGAGGAACAGGGAAACAAGGGGATGAAAATGGTAGGTGTTTTCCATACCGGTTGCGGGTTCGAGAAAAAGATGCCTGCGCAGCAGGTTTTCGATCAGACCGTCTCCGTCTTTCACCAAGGCGCTAACCATGGCTTCGTTGAATTGATCCGCCAGGACCAGCCGTATCAGGGCTTCCTTCTCCCCGGGGGATAAGGGATCATACACTTCCTTTTCGATGAACTCTTCGATTTCCGGAAGAAGCGGCATTTCTTCAAGAGATGCCAGGAAGGAATGTCTCTCGGTGTTCTCTGTTCGGGACAGACGTTCGGCGAGAAATACCACAGGGGTTACCCAGCCGGAAGCGTAACTGAAGACCGAATCGATTTCTCTCCTGGTTAAAGTGATATCATAAACCTGGCGGAACAGATTGTCGATTTCATCCCTGGTAAGGGAAAGTTCATTATCCCGAAGTTCCAGCAGTTCCTTCTGACGCCGCACATTAGCCAGGGAGAGGGTGCATTCCTGCCGTGAAAGAACGCAAAGGCGCGCCCGGTCTACCAGGTTATTTATTAGTATTTCCATTATTCGGCAGCTTTCGGGGGATTCGGCGATGTGGTGGAATCCGTTCAGTACCAGATACAGGGGTGTTACCGGAATTTCCGACAGGATTTCCAGGATGCTCATCCCCGCCTGGTTGGGATCGAAGGTGCCTGAGGCGTCTCGATGCCCTTTTCGGGGTGAGGGAAAGCCGTATTCCGCCGAGATTTTCCCGGTGAGGCTGGAGAAAAAACACTGGGGATCTTTGTCGCTTTCGTCCAGGTTGTACCAGATGGCGGGATGATTCTCCACACCCAGAAAATCGGCGATAAGGGTGGATTTTCCCTGGCCGGCTCTCCCGATGACTAAAATTACCTTCTTTTTTCCCAGAATCGACGTCAACCGTGGCCGGGGAAGAACACTTTTCAGGCTCGGCTGGAGGTTTTTATGCTTATCCATGATATCCTTGTCGTAAGACTAATATCATTATAGATAAATAATACCGCCCTGTCACTATCAGATTAGAGGAATGTTACACCTTCAGTATATAAAAGAACATGTGTCAGGCAGAATATGCTTGGAATGAACAAACAAGGGGAAGACATATGAATAGTGGACCAAAAAGCAGAGCCCTTTTTAATAGGGCAGCAAAAGTGATGCCCCGAGGTGTTACTTCAAACTTCAGGTACTGGGGGGATGATGCCACTTTGGTGGTTAAAAAGGGCGAGGGAGCCTATTTGTACGACCAGGACGATAACCGTTTCATCGATTACCGGTTGGGATTCGGCCCGGTGGTGTTGGGACACGCCAGAAAGGAAATTACAGAAAGGGTAAGCCAGGCTCTTTCCATGGGAAATACCTTCGCCATGACCAACGAATATGAAATTTCGGTGGCTGAAAAAATTTGTAAACTCACCGGTATCGATATGGTTCGATTCGCCAATTCAGGAACCGAATCAACCATGGGGGCCATTCGCGTAGCCCGGGCATACACCGGCAGGGAGAAAATCCTTAAGTTTGAGGGAGCTTATCATGGGTTCCATGATTATACCCTCTGGAACTGCTACCCCCCCATACCCGGGGCTGGGTATAGGAGAAATCCTATTCTCATTCCGCAAGGGTCGGGAATACCTCGTTGCCTTGGTGATCTGGTTATCTCCATACCTTTCAACGATGTGGAAATCCTGGAAAGAAAAGTAAAGGAAAACTGGCAGGATCTGGCTGCCATTATCGTCGAACCGCTTTTAGGAAACCAGGCTTCCATTATGCCTCTGCCGGGTTTCCTCGATCATATCCGGAAACTCTGTGATGAATACGGTATCGTCTTTATCATCGACGAGGTAAAAACCGGTTTCCGCATCGCCAAGGGCGGGGCCCAGGAATACTTCAAGGTGAAAGCCGACCTGGCATGTTACGCCAAGTGTCTGGGAAACGGTTTCCCCGTGGCGGCCTTCGGCGGCACAAAGAAGATTATGGATGAAATCGGTCCTTTGAAAATCGCCCATGGTGGAACCTATACGGGGAACGTCGTAGCCATGGCCGCGGCGGATGCCGCCCTGGATCTCATTGCCGCCGGCGAACTGGACAAGGTAGACGCCCACGGGAAACTCCTCATGGCAGGATGGAAACAGGTGCTGGATAAAACCGGAGTGCCCTATGTTATTCAGGGCCCGGCGGCCATGCCGGGGATCGTTTTTACCAATGAGAAGGTCTGCACTGAGTACCGTCACTGGGCTGCGGGGGATCATGATACCTACGAGAACATCATCGAAGCTCTCTTTCGGCGGGGGGTGATGCCCGATAAGGATTCCCGGGAACCCTGGTTCATTTCTTCCGCTCATACCGATAAGGACGCGGATTTTGCCCTGACGGCTTTCGAAGAAGCGGTCAAAGAGGTGATAGGGTAGGCCCGCGTGAAGGATCAGGGATCACTCTAGGATACCCTGGGCATAAAAAAGGGCTGTCTTGCATCCAAGACAGCCCCCTTTTTTTTACTGTATATTTTACAATGCCTTACTGTATGCTTGGATGAACTTTTCCTCTATTCCCAGGGCTTTCAATTTCTCAATGGTGGGCCTTCCTTCCTTGTCCCAGTCCCGGTATTCGTAGTACTCGTCCATGGCCTGGTCGAACATCTCCTTTGTCATGGGCTTTCCCGCGGGAGGTCCGACTTTGAGAATTTCATCGTGAAACCGTTTGGGCAGCACGTCGTCCTTCCGTGTTCTTCCGTTAATAACGTTGAACAATGCCTGCAGGTTGAAGATCCGTTCCCCCATGGTATCGATCTTCTCAGCCGGCCAATCGCCGCCGTAGGTCACGCTGAAGAGCCGACCTAAGGTTTCGCTGGAAACAGGCCAGAAGTCGCAGACCCCCAGGGAAAACTTGGAGAACTGGGCATTCTGCATGTCCGCCACCAGTTTCGCCTTCCCTTCGAAGGTGAAGGGATCAAGCTCACCCCAGGCTTCCAGAGCGATGGGGTAGGCGGTCATATGGCAGCCGCCCCGGGGGGCGGTAACGTAGGCGATGCCCATGGCCCAGGACCCCCGGGGATCGTATCCCGGCAGTTCCTGCCCCTTCACCTGAATGGCAAATTCTATGCCGCCGTACTTTTCCGCCAATCGCTTTGAGCCTTCGGCGGCTTCGTCGCCCACGCCTTCACGGCGGGCGATCTTTTCCAGCATCTCCAGGGCCTTGTCGGTTTCTCCGAAACGGATGCCGAAATCGTGAAGCCCTTTTTCGGTGGCTTCCATCATATAGGCGATGGTACCTCCGGCTGAAATGGTGTCCAGTCCCAGGTCGTCGCACCGGGCGTTGAACTCCAAAAGTTTCCGCCGGTCGCCGTTGCCGATGGACGATCCGCCTAAAGCGATAGTCTCGTATTCCGGACCTTCCACCCGGGTTTCACCGTCCACCAGGTAGTTTCCGCAGGCAATGCCGCAGGAAAAACAAGCCTTTTTATTCTTCCGCACCGCCTTCAGGGATTCGCCGTCGATGTTCTTGAAATCTTCGAAGGTTCCTTCCTGGAAGTTTCTCGTAGGAAGAAGACCCGATTCCTGGGACATGTCCACCAGGACAGGAGTTCCGTACTGGTAGATATCGTTCTCTTCGGCGATGACGGCGTCGTTGATATGGGCTTCCCGGGCTACCTTCATACAGGCTTCCACATCGGGAACGTGCACATCCAGCCATCCCCGGATCGCCACGGCTTTAAGATTCTTGCTGCCCATGACGGCGGCGATGCCGCCCCGGCCGAGCTGACGGTACCGTTCGGAAGAAACACAGCTGTACTTCACCAGGTTTTCCCCTGCCGGGCCGATGGCCATGATTTTTACCCGGTCGTCTTCCAGGATCTCTTTCAGGTGATCTTCGGTCTTGAAACTGCCGGCTCCTTTCATTTCCGTCAGGGGACGGATTTCAGCCTTGTCCGGATCGATATAGAGATACGAGAGCTCCTTAGCCTTTCCGGTAATGACGACGGCATCGTACCCGGCGTACTTCAGTTCGGCGCCGATGTGTCCCCCCACAGAGCCGTCGGTTATTCCTCCGGTGAGGGGCGATTTGGTGGTCATGGCGAGCTTGGCGGAACAGGATACGGGAGTACCGGCCATGATAGAGGTGGTGAGAATGACCTTGTTTTCCGGCGCGTAGGCCTCGGTTTTCGGGTCGAAATCTTCCATCAAAATCCGGGTTCCCAGCCCCTTCTGGCCGCCGTATTTTTCCACCCACTCGACGGGGGTAGGGCGACTTTCAGCAGTACCGGCGGTAAGATCGACGTATAACATGTTTCCCATCAGGCTGTTTTTCATGATGTTACCTTCTCCTTCAGGCTTATTACGCCTTTCGGGCACCACTGGACACATTTTGGTTCCCCGCCGCAGAGATCGCAGATAATCGATTTTTTCTTTTCGTTCAGGTAGATCACGTGGGTCGGACAGGTCTTTACACAGGTTCCGCAACCGATGCATTTTTCATGGTCCACGATCATCCAACGGCCGTTGTTGGAAATTGCACCCACCGGACAGGCTTCTTCACACTTCTTACAGAAGATGCACCGATTAGCCTTAATCACGATACCGTCATCGGTGTATTCATGAATGATTTTCAGGCGCGCCTTGGTGGGATTAAACGCGCCGTTGTGGGACCCGGAGCAAGCCAGCTCGCAGAGCCGGCAGCCCGTACACTTGGACAGTTCGAATCGTAACGGCATACTACCCCCTTGTGTATCCCCTTTTCAAACACGGAAGGCCCGGCAGTTTCCCGCCGAACCCTTTCGGTTGCAGTCCCTGGGTGGGTTCCTGTAGGCTCTACAACTCGGGGTATGTGCTTGTAGTATAATTGCTGTTTCCTTCTGTCGCAAGATATTAATCCCGGCATCATCAAAAAATCAGCCCTATGTTAGAAGAATACACCACGATCAAACACCGAATCGGCCTTGACTGACCGGGGAAGGGCCGGATACTCTTGGAAGATGATTCCCCGAAAGGAAGATTATCTATCCATGTACCGAGATCTGCATACCCCGGCAGTGGCGGAGGTCCTGCAAAACGCCGTGGTAGGTATCGCCGGGCTGGGGGGGCTGGGGTCCAACGCCGCCGCCCTTCTGGCCAGGGCCGGCGTGGGCAGCCTGGTCTTAGCGGATTTCGATACGGTGGATTTCAGTAACCTCAACCGTCAGCAATATTCCATTGAAGATGTCGGACGGCCGAAAGCCCAGGCCCTTCCGGAGGCTTTAAAGCGGGTAAACCCTTATATCGGTCTTCAGGCTCACGTGACCAGGTTGACGGAAGAAAACATACCCGGTATCTTCAACGAGTGTTCCGTGGTGGTGGAAGCCTTCGACGACCCTGTGGCAAAGCAGATGATTATCGAAACGGTCCTGGGGAAAATGCCTTCAGCCTGGATTGTGGCAGCCTCCGGCCTGGCCGGATACGGCCATTACGAAGAGCTGGCGGTTCGGTGGTTCGACCGTTTCGTTCTCTGCGGTGACGGGGTAAGTGAGGTGGCTCCCGGGGTTCCTCTGCTGGCTCCCCGGGTCGCTTTGGTCGCGGCTACGGAAGCGGACGTGGTCATTCAGATACTTATGAAAAACGCGGGGTTTTCAGCATGATAAGGGTGAACGGAAAACCGATGGAATGGCGGGAAGGACTGACCTTTCAGGATATATATTCCTTCCTCGGTTATACAATTCGATCACCCAAGGTCATAACCCGGGTGAACAACCAGGTTATCCAGCGGAACGAACGGGATGGTTTTACGCTTCCCGACGAAGCCGAGGTGGAAGTGGTTAATATACTCTGCGGTGGTTAAAGGGCGAAGGACATGAATAAAAACATCCTGCTGGCGGGTATTCTTTCGATTCTGGCGATTTTCGGGACGGTTTACGTTTATAATACTTTTTTTCACAAAGAGGAAGCTTCCGCGGCACAAGCTGAGCCGGCGGCTCCAGTATCTGAAGAAGAGGAGACACCCCTCCCGGTTCCGGTTGAAAAAAAGCCTCTGGTGCTTCAACCTTCCGGTGATGATCCCGTGGAAAAGCTGGTCATCCTGGAAAATGAACTCTTTCAACTGAGTTTTACAACCCTGGGAGGCCGACTGTCCTCAGCCGTATTGAAAAATTATAAAAATCGGGACGGCGGCAGGGGTGTCGAACTGGTCCTGCCGACAATAGAGGGGGTGCTGCCCTTTCAACTGCGGTCCGGCGGTTTTACCGGAGAGCCTTTGAACGATCCTTTTTATTACAGTTTGGATCCGTCGGGGCAAGAGGTGACCTTTTATCGCGATTTTCTCACTTCCGACAATGAAACTCTCACCTGCCGCAAAACCTTTACCATTCTTCCGGGGGAATATATGGTTCGGCTTGCGGTGCGATGGGAGACCGCTTCCGGCAGCCCGCTGCCCGAAGACGGGGAGGGATTTCTCTACAGCCTGGAGTACGGACCCCATCTGGGACCGCAGTGGGACAGACTGGACGGCCGATACGATTATCGTTACTACTATCTCTGCCGAGGGGGCGAAAAGAAAAACATGCGTCCTTCAGCCGAGGGCTTTCTTGCCATGGATGATCCGGCGGATTGGCTGGGGATCGAGGGCAAATACTTCGTCGTTCTTTCCGTTCCCCCGGGGGGAGTTTACAGCCTGGCCTGGGACGCCAGAACCCCTGCCGACGACAGCCGGTTGAGCTTTTTTTACAACCTTCCCGCTCAGGATGATAATCGACGAGAAGACACCTTCTTTTACTTCCTTGGCCCGAAAGACCGGAACATTCTCGCCCGGTACGACCAGGCGGAAGACAACGGGTTTAACCTTCAAGGGCTGAACCTCCGCCGCCTTATTCCCGGAGCATCTGTTATACTGGCTTTATCTGACGGTCTGGCTTTTATCCTCAAAGCCCTTCACGCCGTTATTCCCAACTACGGCGTGGTGATCATCCTGTTTACCCTGCTAATCGAACTGGCCATGTTTCCCTTAACCCGGCGAAGCTATAACACCACGGCAAAACTGAGGAGGATCGGACCCCAGATACAGGAAATAAAACGCAAATATGCCTACGATAAAGAAAAAATGTTCAGTTCCCTGCAGGAGCTTTACGCCCGGGAAGAAGTTCGAGGGCGGTTGAATATGTATCCCCTGCTGGTGCATCTGCCGGTATTTATGCTGCTCTACAGTATCTTAAGTACTAATATAGGATTTCACCTGGAACCTTTTATTCCTGGGTGGATCCCCGATATCTCCCGGCCCGACGTTATCTGGGATATCTACCCCATGGCCATACCGGTTCTCGGTTGGACAGCCTTCCGGGGGCTTCCCCTGCTGATGTTCGTCACGTCGATTATGCAGTCCCGGCTGACCCAGGCCCCGGATCAACTGGGCCGGTCCATGATATTCATGAGCTTTCTTCTGCCCATCCTTCTTCTTTTCGTCATGTACAACATGCCATCCGGGGTAGTGCTCTACTGGACCGTTCATAATACGGCTAACCTGGCCTACCAGTTTTACCGCCGGAAAAAAGGCTGATTCAGGGAAGGTTTCGGAGAGCCCCCTTGACTTATCTTCAAATATATAGTAAATATACTATATATTATTTAAGGAGAACAGTATGACAACCTTAGCTACCGGTTTGAAACATGTGGAAACGGAAGGCGAATTGAAAGACCTCGTCTCGAAGGAAGAAAATGTGATGGTCTGCTGTGGACGGATGGGTCCCATGTGTGTTCCCGTTTACGGGGCCATGGAGGATTTACAGGATTCGGGGAAGTACGATCACGTGGCTTTCCGGGATATGAGCTTTGATACCCGTGAAGCGGACTATATTCGAAACCTGCCGGAATGCGCCGGTTTTATGGGGCTTCCCTTTACGGTGTACTTCAGGAACGGAAAGGTCGCCGCGGCCACCAGTTCCATCCAGAACAAGAAGCAGATTACCGCCATCCTGGATGAGCATCTGGCCCCATGACGGACTATGACGTCATTATTTTAGGCGGTGGCCCCGCCGGGCTGTCCGCCGGGATGTACCTTTCCCGGGCGAAACAGAGGGTGCTGATCCTTGATAAGGGTACCGCCGGCGGACAGGTTCTGCTGACTCACGCGGTGGCCAACTACCCGGGCTTGCCGGAACTGTCGGGATACCAGCTGGCCTCGGCTATGAAGAAACAGGCCAAGGACTTCGGCTGTACAATTCTCTCCAGTACGGCGGTGGAACGGATCGACCTGAAGCCTGATATAAAGACCCTGGTGACAGAAGAGGGTAGTTTTACCGCCCGGTCGGTGATTCTCGCCATGGGAGGCTCGCCCCGTACCCTGGGACTGGAGTCGGAAATCCGGTTGAAGGGGAAGGGGATTTCCTATTGCGCCACCTGCGACGGAGATTTTTTCACCGGCCAGGATATTGTGGTGGTGGGGGGTGGCAATTCAGCCCTGGAAGAGGCAGTATCCCTCACCGCCTACGCCCGGCAGGTGACGGTGGTGCATCAGTTCGATCACTTCCAGGCCTACGAACACGCCGTCCGGGAAGCCCGGGCCAACGATAAGATCGACTTCATCATGGAATCCACCGTGGCGGAATTCCTGGGGGAAAACAGCCTGCAGGGGGTGATGATACGCCACATACCCTCGGGGCGGGAACATCGCCTCGATGTAACCGGTGCCTTCATCTTCATCGGCTACGTTCCGGAAACGGAGCTGGTGAAAAACTGCGTGGTGTTGAATGACCGGGGCGAGATCGTGGCGGACGAGGCTATGGCCACCTCCGTCCCCGGGGTGTTTGCCGCCGGCGACGCCAGGGCCAAACGCTACCGGCAGATTACCACCGCCGTGGGAGACGGCACCGTGGCGGCCTTGAGCGCCATGGAGTATTTGCAGGGCCGCTTCTGACCAGGAGGGTTATTGATTCACGGTGCCTTCCGGGCATATCCTTTCGGTATGGCTGATTACACCAGGGGCTCTGTCCCCGAAATCCTCGCCCCGGGGGGAGACATACTATCGGTAAAAGCTGCCCTGGAAGCCGGGGCCGACGCCGTGTACCTGGGCCTTCCTGCCTTCAACGCCCGCCGGAAGGCTTCCAATATTACCGCAGCGGACCTCCCTCACCTGGTCCTCCTGGCCCACGAGAGGGGGGTCAAAATCTTCGTTACCGCCAATATCCTCATCACCCAAGGGGAAATAGGTCAATACAGCGAGTTCATTTCTTTCTGCCTGGCTTCGGGGGTCGACGGCCTCATTATCGCCGACCTGGGGGCCTTGAGTCTTCTTCACAGCCTCTTCCCCGGAACGGAACTCCACGCCTCTACCCAGATGACTACCCACAACACGGCCCAGATAGACTTTCTCCGTTCCTTCGGCGTGAAGCGGGTCAATCTGGGCCGGGAGCTTCCCCTTCAGCGGGTGGCCGAGATTACCCGGTACGCCCACGGCATCGGCATGGAGACCGAGGTCTTCGTCCACGGGGCCTACTGCATCAGCTACTCGGGGCAGTGCTACATGAGTTCCTTCCTGGGCGGTGAGTCGGGAAACCGGGGGGTTTGTTTTCAGCCCTGCCGGCGGCGGTATAACCTGGAGGGCTCAGGCTCCGCCGATCCGGTAAACTTCTTAAGCCTGAAGGACAACAACGCCCTTTCCTTAACTGAAGCCCTGGTGAAGGCCGGGGTGGACGCGGTGAAGATCGAAGGGCGGATGAAAAACTTTCAGTACGTCCACACCGTGGTCACCGCCTGGCGGCGCCGGTTGGACACCCTGGCCCGGGGCGAGGAGGACCGGGAGAACTACGGGGACCTTTCCCGGGTCTTCAACCGCGGTTTCTCCGCCGGCTACGCCCTGGACCGGGTGGGGCCGGAGATGTTCGCCCAATCCCCCTTCGATCAATCCTTCCAGGTTGCCGGCCGGGTGGTGTCGTACCGGGCCGATACGGGGACCTTGACGACGGATTCACCGATGCCCGGGACCGGTACGGAGATTTCCATCTGCACGGAGGACAACCTGCAGATCTGCACCGCGGTGGTGGAACAGGGCGACTCCGGAGAGCCGTCGGCTCGGATCAGGATCACCAACGCGCTGAAGGGGAAGATCCTTCCCGGGCAGATGGTCCTCTCCGCTTCAGTCCGCTTAAGGTCCCCCGGCCTGGCCGAGAGGCTCGAAGCCCTGGAGCCCCGGAAGATCCCCCTGCGCGCCCGGCTCTCAGGCCGAGCTGGGGAACCCCTGGTGCTGGAAATGACCGCCCGGGAGAGCCTTTCACCCGGTACCGCGGCCCCGCCGGCTGTCCGGGTGGAAAGCTCAGTCCCCCTGGCGGCGGCGGTGAAGGCCCCCTTAACGGTCGATGCCGCGGCGGCCCAGCTGGGGCGGCTGGGGGACACCCCTTTTGAACTTATCTCCTGCGACGCCGACGGCCTGGAGGGCTCCCTCTTCATCCCGGTGAAGGAACTGAACGACCTGCGCCGCCGGGCCGTGGCCCGCCTTGGACACGACCCCGGGCGGTTTGTTGTCACGGCGATTCCCCGGACCTTCCCGGAACTTCCGGCAGAGGGCCTCTCGGCGCGGAAGGTCCGGTCCGGCCTGGCCCTCCTCTTTTCCGACCCCGCCGAGGCGGAGGACTTCGCCGGTTCGGGGGCTGAGATCCTCCTGGAGGTCGGGGACCCGGCCGGCTTTCCCGCAGGTGCCGGTTTTATTCCATGGTTCCCCGGGATAACCCGGCAGGAAGACCTGGAGGGCTGGAAGGCTCTGCTCGGACGGACCAGCAGCCTCTGCGTGGCGGGAAACACCGGCATCGGTTTCGAAGCGGGAAAGCGGGGCCTTCCGTGGCTGGCGGGGCCGCCCTTCAACTGCACCAACTCCCGGACCTTTAAAACCGTCATGGATCGGGGAGCCTCGGGAGCTTTTGTTTCCCCGGAACTCTCCCGGGAACAGATCGACGACCTGTCGGCGCCGGAAGATTTTTCCCTGTGGATGAAGGTTGCCGGGCCGATACTCCTGATGACCACCCGGCAGTGCCTGTTCCGGAACTCTTGCGGGAAGGAATACTCAGGCCGCGCCTGCCACACCTCCTGCTCCCGGCACCGGGACTTCACCGGAACCGGCGGCGGACGATTCCACATCGACAAGAGCCCCTGGCAGGAAACCCGGATCTTCAACGACGCCATTCTCTGGATTCCCGAGGCGGTGAGCCGGTTCAGGGGACAGATTGACCGGTTTATCCTTGATTTCAGGAACCTTTCCTTTTATTCCCTGTCCCGGGAGACGAAAGGGGAAATCATCGATTTCTTCTCAGCCCTGTTGAAGGGGAGCGGAGAGAAGAACCGCCGGGACTATAAGCCGCCCTTCCCGATCACCGCGGGGCTTTACCGGCGGGGGTTGAGCTGAAAAATAAAGCACGCTCCCAGGCCAAGAACCACTGAACAAGCAAAGGTCCCCGGTTAACCGACCCATATATAATCAGTCACCGGTTCACCGGGTCCACCACCCAGTACTTCTTGACTCCCTTTGGCCGGACTCAAACCTGAGTCCTCACCGTCAATCAGTTCCCACCGTTCTTCCTCCGGCCAGGTCCTGTAGTCGCCGCAGGTATGGTTTCGGTCGTTCTTCAACAATGCTTTTCCCTATAAAGAAGCGAAAAAGTTGACATACACGTATAATTATGGTATATTATACGTAGGAGTGGATTATGCTCACAAAACTCACCCTTACCATAGAAGAATCAATCATTGCCGGGGCAAAGGAATACTCCAGGAAGAAAAATAAAAGCATCTCGAGGATTGTTTCGGAATATCTGAATAATCTATCGGATAATGCACCGGTTTCCTACTCTCTCCCGGCTCCTATCACCGACAGCCTGGTCGGAAGTTTCGAAGACCCGGAGAAGGATTATAAAACCCTGCTGGAAGAAGCCCTGGCGGAAAAATACCCATGATCCGGCGGGTCTTCGTCGATACGGATATCATTCTTGACGTCGCCCTGGCCAGGAAACCCTTCGTTGAAACAAGCCGCATGGTGCTGGCCCTCCTGGAAAACCATCAGGCCATGGGTTTCGTTTCTTCCAACGCGGTGGGCAACATCTATTATATTCTACGTAAAGCCGGCGGGGACGAGAAGGCTCGATGGTTTTTGAAGGAACTTATGAAATATCTGACGGTTATTCCCATGGATCATTCACATGTCGTCGAAGCCCTCGATTCGAACTTTACCGACTTCGAGGATGCCCTGCAGAACTATACAGCCTTGAGGAACCAGTGTGAATGTATCGTTACCCGGAATACGGAGGATTATAAAAACTCAAACCTGCCGGTCTATGCTCCTCTGGAGTTCCTGCACCTGTTTGCCTTTTAATCTGCCATTGCTTCATCGGGATAGGAAAAATACCGTATTTTATCGTTGAACCCCCTCCGTTTCAGTGTTATACTTTTTCTTAACAATCGGCTTTCTTTACGGAGGCTCCCGGTGAAAAAGTGTACATATATCATTCTTGTACTTCTTCTTGCTGTCTTGAATCCCTTAGCTGCCCAGGAAAAACCCATTATCACGGTTCTCGACTTTTCCGTGGACGGGGTTTCCGAGGCGGAGATGCGGTCCATCATCAATGTACTTTCATCGGCTCTGTTCAAGGGGGGTGTGTTTACCGTCATCGACGTGAGCCAGCGTGAAAATGTCCTGAAGGAGATGGAGTTCTCCATGTCCGGGTGTACCAACGAGTCCTGCTACCTGGAGGTGGGAAAGCTCCTGTCCGCTGAAGGCATCGTAGTGGGCAGCCTGGGAAAGGTGGGAAGCCGGTACGTATTGTCTGTTAAGCTTTTAAAGACTGAAACGGCCGCTACGGTAAGCACCGCTGACGGGATGTACGCCGACCTGGATAAACTATTGGACGGTATAAACGAGGTGGCCCTGGAACTGGGGGAGCCCTATCGGGAAACTGCCGTGACGGTGGAAGAGCCGGCTCCGGCGGTCGCGGAAGCCGCTCCGGAGAAGCCTGAAAAGCCGGTCCGGGAAAAGCATGCCGAACCGCTTTCTATCAATATCCCCGCTTGGGTATCGGTCGCCGGAGGACTCGGGTGCCTGGGTACCGGGGCATACTTCCTGGCAATTTCGCTGCCCCTTTTTATCGATTTTATTGAAGCCCGGAGGGCCTACCGCGCCGCCGAGGATGAAGCGACTGCGGAAGAACTCTACCTGGCGGCCGACACGGCATGGCAGGCGGCCCTGGCGGCGGACGTGAACACCAACCTTACCATCGGAGCCGGGCTTACAGCGGCGGGCATCGGCCTTGGGGTGCTGTCGGCGGTGCTTTTTTTCCCGAAGGACAAGACGGAAGCCCCCCCGGTGGAGACGGCCTTCCTGCCCGTTCCCGGCGGCATGATGCTGGCCTTCCGGGTGCGGTACTAGGGGGAAGGGAAGATGAAAAGGAATACTGCAATGAAAAGAGTTTTTTCAATTTTCTTGATTATACTGGCGGGTTTGGTCCTCCTGACCTGTGAATTTGTTCCCGTCCTGGAGCTGCCCCATGATAATCCGGCGGATCCGGCATCTCCGGATTATGTGGACCCGGATGCTCAAACCATCACCCTCCTGGCGATTGGCGGGGTCACGGTACCGGTAGCGGGGGCTGTCCCGGTGGCAGCAGTTACTGAAACCGAGCAGTACACCGGGACGGTATCCTGGTCACCTGATAATGATGCATTTGC
>JAFGDJ010000198.1 GCA_016932135.1 Spirochaetales bacterium
AGGATGAAGGAAATCCGCTGGGAAGCCCAGGACTACGGCGCCGCCATGGTCTTCGGCGATATCAAGGAGGAATACCGGGAACAGGCGGACCAATGGCGGGAGAAGCTCATCGACGCACTGTCGGCCCATTCCGACGAAATGACGGAACACTTCCTGGAAGGACGGGATATACCGGAGGAACTTATCCACCGGGTTATCCGGAAAGAGGTGATCAATCAGAATATCGTGGTGGTCCTCACCGGGGCCTCCCTGCGGAATATCGGTGTGCAGCCCCTGTTGGACGCCGTGGTGAATTACCTCCCCGCTCCGGACGACCTGCCTCCTATTCCGGCTCATCACGCGAAGAAGGAAGAAGAGGTCCTGGTTCCCCGGGACCCCGAGGGGCCGCCTTTGGGGCTGATTTTTAAAATCCAGGCGGACCGGGAAGCCGGCAGCCTCTGTTTTCTCAGGATGTACTCCGGTTCCCTGAAGAAGGGCACCGTGGCCTTCAACGTGGACCAGAAGAAACGGGAGCGCCTCACCCGGCTATTAAGGATGCATTCCAACCGTTCGGAACCCCTGGACACGGTGTCCGCCGGGGACATCGCCGTGGCGGTGGGTTTGAAGTTTTCTCGCACCGGCGACACCATCGGCAGCGAGGGATTCCAGGCGATATTAGAGCCCATGGAGTTTCCCGAGCCGGTGATTTCCGTGGCCATCGAACCGAAGACTATGTCGGAGATGGACCGCCTGAAAAAAACTTTGGATATTTTACAGTTGGAGGATCCCACCTTCACCGTCAAGGAAAACGAAGACACCGGGCAGATCATCATCTCCGGGATGGGGGAACTGCATCTGGACGTCCTGGTAACCCGGATCGTGGACGATTATAAAGTCCCGGCCAAGGTGGGGAATCCCCAGGTGACTTACCGGGAATCCATCAGCAAGGAAATCCTCCACACGGAGAAGTTCCACAAGGTTTACGCCGGGAAAGAGAACACCGCCGAGGTCACCCTCAAAATCACCCCCTTAGAGCGGGGGTCGGGGAACCGTTACAATTCTGAAGTTTCGGAGGATACCCTCCCCCGGGAAATGCAGGATGCCGTGGCTTCCGGAGTCAACGGTTCCTTTACCTCCGGAGTGATGTTCGGATATCCGGCTTTCGATATCGGCGTGACCTTGGTGAACGCCGTATTCAACCCCCTGACTTCCACGGCCTTCGCCTTCAAAGCGGCCGCTTCCATGGGCTTCGACGCGGCCTGCCGGGAAGCCGGTCCGGTACTGCTGGAACCGGTCATGACTGTCGACGTTATGTGCCCCAGCGAATACCTCGGAGAGGTCTTGAGCAACATCACCATGCGCGGCGGGATCATCAGCAGCGTGGAAAGCAAGCCTACCATCGAACACATCCGGGCAAGCTGCCCCATGGCCAGGATGTTCGGCTATTCCACCGCCTTACGCAGCCTCACCCAGGGACGGGGCACCTTTGCCATAGAGTTCAGCCACTTCGCAGTGAAGCAGCCGGATTAGTGTGTGTTGTCGGTGTGGGTGTGAGGAGCCTCACACGGATCCCTCACACTCACACCGCCTGAACCTTGACAAGGATCGGAGGGTCGTATAAATATTTAAGGTCTTTAATAATTTTCCAAGGAGATACTATGAGCTTCAAAACCGCTGATATCAGAAACATCGCTATTGCCGGACATGGCAGTACCGGGAAAACAACCCTCACGGAGCATCTCCTGTTCACCGCCGGAGCTATCAGCCGGGCGGAAACCGTTGAAAGCGGCAAAACCGTCAGTGACTATACCGATGAAGAGATTGAACGAAAGATATCGATTCACACAGCCCTGACCCACCTTACCTGGAACGATACAAAGATCAACCTGCTTGATACTCCCGGTTCTTCCGATTTTGTCGGAGAAGTAGTAGCCGGGTTCCGGGTAGCCGAATCGGCGGTGCTTGCCGTCGGAGCCCGGGCAGGGGTACAGATAGAGACGATTAAACTATGGCGCCGGTTGGAAAACCGGATCATGCCCCGGATGATTTTTATCAACAAAATGGAAGAAGAACACGCCGATTTCGAAAAAAATCTTTCCGATCTTCGAGAAAAATTCGACGCTACCTTTGTCCCTGTTGTTGTCCCCATGGGCAACGGTCCGGCTTTTAAAGGAGTTATCAACCTGCTGGACGGTAAAGCCTATACCACTGGCGACAAGGGAGAAACGGCGGCCGAACCTCCGGCGGATATGGCCGACACCCTGGAGGAGTACCGCATGGCTTTGATTGAGGCTGCGGCGGAGGGGGATGACGCCCTGATGGAGAAGTATTTCGCCGAAGAATCTCTGGACCCGGAAGAAATCGTCACCGGTCTTTCCAAAGCTTTGGCAGCCAACAAGGTAGTTCCCGTTTTATGCGGCAGCGCCATGATGAACCTGGGAGTAAAAAGCCTGCTCGATTTTATCGTTCAGTGCGCCCCCAGCCCGCAGGTCTTTCCGGAGAAAGCCCTGGACGGTGAAGAAAAGGAAGTTCCCGTCACTGTCGATGCATCCGCTCCCTTCAGCGGTTTCGTCTTTAAGACCAGCATCGACCAATTTTCCGGAAAGCTTTCCTACCTGAAGGTTGTCACCGGCTGTCTTTCCGCTGAAACGGAACTCTATCATCTGCGGGAGCAAAAAAAAGAGAAATCCACCAAGGTTTTTTCAGTCAATGGAAAAAAACTGGATGAGGAAAAGGAACTGTGCGCCGGGGACGTGGGCGTGTTGACCAAGATCGATGCCTTTATTACCAACGACACCGTCTGCTCATCCGCCGGTATCAAGCCTTTTAAACGCCTCATGCTGCCTCAGCCGGTACACTCGGTGGCGGTCAGCGCCTCTAGCAAAAAGGAAGAGGACAAGCTGAACGAATTTATACAGAAAGCGGCGGAGCAGGATCTTACCTTCCAGGTGTCCTACGATCAGGAGACCAAGGAAACGGTCATTTCCGGCATGGGTGAACTGCATATAAACATGATCCTTGACCGAATCCGGGAAAAGCAAAAAATAGAGGTACAAACCCGGGTCCCCAAGGTTGCATACCGGGAAACCATCACGAAGTTATCCAACGCCGAATACACTCACAAGAAACAGTCCGGCGGCCACGGCCAGTACGGCCGGGTAGTGATTGAGATTTACCCCTTGGAAAGGGGGCAGCAATATCAGTTCGACAATGTCATCAAGGGCATGGCCGTATCCAAGGGATATGTTCCGGGGATAGAAAAGGGTCTTCATGACGCCATGGATGCCGGTGTTGTAGCCGGGTACCCGGTGGTGGACGTGGGAATTCGCCTGACGGATGGCAAGGAACACCCGGTAGACTCATCGGAAATGTCCTTCCGCCTGGCCTCCAAGGGAGCTCTCAGGGCCGCCATGGAAACCGCGGGAGCAACTATCCTGGAACCCGTGATGAACCTGCGAGTCTTTACCGACGAACAGTACTTAGGAGATATCCTTTCCGATTTGAGTTCCCGACGAGGCCGGGTACTGGGTCAGGATCAGTTGGGGGGCGGCATCGTGGAAATTGACGCTCAGGTTCCCCAGGCAGAGCTGCTGCGGTATTCCATCGATCTGCGGTCCATAACTTCCGGCACGGCATCCTTTGAAATGGAATTCGATCACTACAGCCCCATCTCGGGTAAGATTGCTGAAAACGTCATAGCCGCCGCCCAGAGAGAGGCGACGGAAGAAGAATAAAAACCCTGGCGAAGGGTTCTCAGCCCGGCTTTCTCAAGCCGGGCTTTTTTATTCCGTTCTTCGGCGGAAACAGATATCCCGGATCACTCGCTGTTCCGCCCTGCCCCGCTGTTCAAACTTGGTCTCCGGTCTCCCCAAGGTAGAGTCCGCGTAGTCTTTGAAGCAATTCTCCAGGCCGGGAATTCCGGACAAAACGTCAAGAATCCATCGGGCGTACTCATCCCAATCGGTAGCCAGACGAAGGGTGCCGCCGGGTTTCAGCCGATCAGCCAGGAGAAGGGCAAATTCCGGCTGCAGAAGGCGCCTTTTGTGATGCCGTTTCTTCGGCCAGGGATCGGGAAAAAAGATATTGATCCCGTCGAGGCTCGCCGGCGGAATCATGTACTGAAAGACCTCCACCGCATCATGCCGCAGGATTCTGATATTTCTCAGTCCCCGCTTTTCGATTTCACTTAAGAGTTTTCCCACCCCCTGGCTATGAACCTCGATGCCTAAAAATCCTGTGTGAGGGTGTTCCTCCGCCATGATCGCCGTGGCGATACCCATACCGAAACCGATCTCTACGACCACTTTCTGAAGACCGAAGATCGCTGTCGGATCCACCGGTGAGGCATTATAGGGGATGATATAATCGGAACTCAAGGTTTCCAGGGCTCGTTTCTGCAGTTCACTCATCCTGCCGGCCCTCAGGACGTAACTCCGAACCTTTCGCTTATGCTGCTCTTCCACGTTTTTTCCTTACATCACTTCAGCCGGGATAACCGTTCTCGTAAGAATTCCGATTTTTCCGTTAAACCGATAGACCCGGTTTCTATCATCAATATATTCGGTTTCTTC
>JAFGDJ010000199.1 GCA_016932135.1 Spirochaetales bacterium
GCCGAGGAACTGGAAGAAGCCGAAGAGGCTGTCGAAGAACTGCATATTTTTATTGACGAAGAGGAAGCTGAATTGGAAATGGTATCGGGGGGTACTGCGATACTGGGAACCACCGGATATCGTGGTTTTGATCGAATTTATAGACCGCCTTCCAGAACGACTCCTCCCGGACCTTCAGAATTTGAGAAAGCAGAGCCTCCTTTGGAGACTGAAGAAACAGAACAGGAAATTACGGATGTCTTCCCTGCTTTGAAAAAGAAGGGGATAGTTGAGATACTGGAAGGCAGAAGATTTTTTACGCCGAAGGAAGACGGGGTGATTGATCTTTCCGGCGGCGTCTATAAGGTGCGGGATACCGTTCTCTTATCCTCCCCGGAAGGAAAAGACCAGGAATTTAAAGAACTGGTAGAATCCGTTA
Source organism: Spirochaetales bacterium (assembly GCA_016932135.1). Classification (GTDB taxonomy): domain Bacteria; phylum Spirochaetota; class Spirochaetia; order JAFGDJ01; family JAFGDJ01; genus JAFGDJ01. Next base: position 419 of record JAFGDJ010000199.1, read on the forward strand.
TTTCTGAAGAAAAGGAGACCGGGGGTATAGATGAGCTTTTCGGTGATTTAAGCCTGGATCTTGGAATTGAGAGTCCCGAAGAAGCCGAAGAGAAGCTGATTGCGGAAGCTTCACCGGAGGAAACGGAAGAGGTTTCCGAGGAAAAAACAGGGTTCAATTATGACGATTTTATGTCCGGAAGCTTCAGAAAAGATGAGGTCGGGGTGGTAAAGTCACTTATGCGCCTGTCTCAGAGAGTTGACTCTCTGGCCGCTGTAATTTTGATCCAGAAAGAAGACCTTTATACCCCCCTGAATTCCGTGGGGCTCGATCATGAGGGGCTTAGCCGGTTGTCTTTCCCGAAAGATTCAAAGGTTTTTTTGAACGTGCTGGCAAAAAGAAGGATTTTTCTTGTCAAAAGGCTCCGTACCGGAGAAAAAGAGCTGGATAGACTGGTTTCCGATAATGCTAAGGCAGTCTTAAAGTCAATCTTTTTCGTACCGGCGATCTATGATGGGAAAGCTGCCTACTTATTTTTCGGATTTAAGAATCGGATACAAAGCATTGAATCTGTTATCCCTCGCTTGAACGATATGAACACTTCAGAATAACTGTTTTCAGTATCAATACATATTTTCTTGACAAATAGCCTCATATAGCTTATAAAAGGCGTAATACTTTGTGGAGGAAGAATATGCGTATCGCAATGATGATCGTTCTTCCTCTCGTTGGCGTGATTCTTGGATGGACAATTCGATGGCTTTATGCAAAGTTTCAGCTTTCTTCATATGAACAGAAAGCGGAACGATTAAGCCAGGACGCGATAAGGGAAGCAGAAGCTAAGAAAAAGGAGATTCTGCTTGAAACAAAGGATGAACTCCTTCGTGAGCGTAATCAACAAGAGCGGGAATTGCGGGAAAGGCGGCAGGAATTGCAACGCCTTGAGCGCAGACTGCTTCAGCGTGAGGAGAATTTAGACAAGAAATCCGCATCTCTTGAAAGACTGACCAAGGTAGCTGAGGAACGAGAGGAAAAGGTAAAAGACCGAGAAGAAGAACTGCTGCAGGAAGAGCAGCGCTGGAAAGATGAGTTGGAACGAATCGCCGGAATTTCAGCCGAACAGGCAAAGGAGATTCTGGTGCAGTCATATACCGATGAAGCTCGGTATGATGCTCAAGTGTTTATTAATAAGATTGAACAGGAAGCTTCCACCACCGCCGAGAAAAAAGCCCGGGATATTCTCGTAACTACGATTCAGAGAATAGCCACGGACATCTGTTCAGACGTAACCGTTACTTCGGTGAATTTACCGAATGACGAGATGAAAGGCAGGATTATTGGAAGGGAAGGACGGAATATCAGAACCCTGGAAACCCTTACCGGGGTTGACATTATTATCGATGACACCCCCGAAGCGGTGGTTATTTCTTGTTTTGACCCGGTGAGAAAAGAGGTCGCCAAGGTAGCTCTGGAGCGGCTGGTAACCGATGGAAGAATCCACCCGGCTCGTATCGAGGAAGTGGTACAGAAGGTTTCCCGAGAGGTCAACCAGAAGGTCTATGAAGAGGGCGAAAAAGCTCTCTTTGACCTGGGAATTCACAATATGAGCCAGGACGGTATCAGAGCGTTAGGGAAACTTCATTTCCGAACCAGCTACGGTCAGAATGTACTGGCTCACGCCAAAGAGGTGGCTATTCTCTCCGGCATGCTGGCGGCTGAGCTGGGGGTGGATCGGGAAATTACAAAACGGGGAGCCCTGCTTCATGATATCGGTAAGGGTATCGAGACCGACGGAGATGAAAATCATGCCGAACTCGGGATGGAGCTGGCAAAGAAAATGGGTGAAGACCCGAGAGTGATCAACTGTATCGGTTCCCATCATAACGATATTGAACCCAGCTGTATTGAAGCGGTTATCGTGCAGATAGCCGATGCCATCTCGGCTTCCCGACCCGGAGCCCGCCGGGAGACCTTGAATAATTATATCAAACGACTGGAGAATCTCGAAAAGATCGCCGAGGGATTCGAGGGTGTGGATAAAGCCTACGCAATTCAGGCAGGACGGGAACTGAGAATTATCGTAAATAATGAATCGGTGGACGATGTGAAGGCAAAAACCGTAGCCAAAGATATTGCGCGAAAGATTGAATCTGAATTACGGTATCCCGGGCGTATAAAGGTTACTATTATTCGGGAGACCCGGATTGTCGAATACGCCAGATAAGAAAGAAAGGTTGTCGTGTCGGAAACGTTAAAAGCCCTGCTGCTCGGTGATATCATTGGACAACCGGGCTGCAGGGCACTATTTCTCGGTTTAAAAAAACTCAGAAAAGACTTCGGCGCCGACCTGGTGGTGGCTAACGGCGAGAATTCCGCCGACGGTTTCGGTATTTTACCGGAAACTGCCAATATGATAATTGACGCCGGGGTGGATGTCATCACCTCGGGAAACCATGTCTGGCAGAAAAAGGATATCTACCCTTATCTTGACAGCAGTAAAAAAATCCTCCGGCCGGCTAACTACCCGCCGGGGGTTCCGGGGAACGGGTGGACATTAATAGAGCTTCGCGGCATGAAAGTCGGAGTAATAAATCTCCAGGGCCGGGATGACCTGCCCCCGATTGATTGCCCTTTCAGAACCGGCCGGGACCTGGTCCGAAAGATACGGCAGGAAACTCCTGTTATCCTGGTGGATTTTCACGCCGAGAATCCCGAAGAAAAGGAAGCCCTGGGCCTTTATTTAGACGGTTCGATTTCCTGCCTTGTGGGAACCCACACCCATGTGCAAACCGCCGACGAGCGAATTCTGCCCAAAGGAACCGCCTACATCACCGATCTGGGTATGACCGGACCGGCCAACAGTGTTATAGGTGTGGAAAAGGAAATCGCCGTGCGAAGGTCTCTGACCCAGCTGCCGATTAAAATGGAGGTAGCCGATAACACCGCCTGGATCTGCGGTGTAGCCGTGGAGATAGAAACGGCCACCGGCAGGGCGCGATCCATTGAAAGGATAATGGTAGAATCACGGTTATAATAGAAACTCATGCCGCATCTTATTCGTTGTCTTGACCTGCTTCAGGAACACTTTCCCCTGGTTGAAAAAGATGAACTCTACGCCGCGGTTATGTGCGGCGAGGTTTCAGTGGACGGCCATACTGTGAGAGATCCTCAGGCTACCGTACGGGATGACGCGCTTCTTGCATGGAAGCCCAAGGGGTATGTTTCCCGGGGCGGATTGAAACTGGATTACGCTCTTTCCGCATGGAACATCGATGTTTCCGCGGGGGGATTCCTGGACGCCGGAGCCTCCACCGGTGGATTTACCGATTGCCTCCTTTCCCGGGGTGCGCCTTTTGTTCACGCCGTGGATGTGGGATACAACCAGCTTAACTGGAAACTACGGTCGGATAACAGGGTATATGTTCATGAGCGCACCAATATCATGCTGGTGGAATCCCTGAAACCCCGGCCCATGGCGGCGGTGGCTGACCTTTCCTTTCGCTCCCTTCGAAGGGTTCTAACCAGGATACTTTCATTAACCCGTGAAGAATGGTGCCTGGCCCTGGTGAAACCGCAATTTGAATACGCCGGAGACAACGATGCCTTTGACGGCGTGGTGAGGGACGAGAGAGAGCGTTCTGCCGTGGTGCGACTGCTTTTATCGGATCTTCGCGAAGAGGATGTATACCCTCAGAGGATCCTTCGTTCCCCCATCCTGGGAAGAAAGGGAAATGTTGAATACCTGATCCTTTTCGGCAGAGAAGAGGTCCTGAAAGAAGCGGATTATCAGGTTTCCCTGGTGTAATCTAAGGGGTGGAAAAAGAGTCCCGGGTCAGGGGCTTCGCCAGGGATATTCCCTCCGGACCGAGATAATCGTGTTTTTTACCGTTAATTAAAATCTGCACCGCTGTTACCGTCGGGAACTCCGTGGCCGTGAAGATAATCTGCCTCAGCTGGGCGTAATATCCTTCTACCCCAAAGGGATTGAAACGAAATTCTTCACTGAAATCCATGTAAGCGATGCCGTCCCGTACGGTGACCCCGTGAAGCACTGTTCCGTTGGGGATGAGGGTAAGGAGCCCTGAATTGAGTTCCGATGTGGTGAGGCCGGTTATTAAGGCCCGTATGGTTTCCGTTAAGGGGCTGTCGCGATAATACACAGGGCGAACCACCTGTTTTAAGGAAATGGTGCCGTCTTCTTCCACTTTGACGAAATAGAGCATGGAACGGCGCATATTAGGGGGCAGTTCGGGAGGAGGTGCCTCTTTTTCGGGCTCTTCTTCCACCGGTTCTTCTTCCGGCACAATAATCTGAACGGGACTTTCTTCCCTGGGAGCGGTTTCTTGGGGTTCCGGTTGTTCAATTACCACCGAAGGTGGTGTTTCATCTTCCTCCGCCTCTTTCTCCTTCTGCAGCAGGTCCATGAATCCGGTGGTTTCCATAACTTGTTCGATGGTCTTCCTGTTGAAGAGAAACACTACCAACACGAGGAGTATGAGGGCTATCCAAAACAGGCAGCCTAAGGAAGATCGTTTCTTTTTCATCCTTTGTATCATCGGCATATTCCCCGGCTTCTTTGATAGGGAGGCCGCTCAATGTTGTTTACACCAGCGATAAAAATGGATATAGTTTTCTCAATGATTGAATTACGAGGTATCCCTTCATCCCCCGGCATCACCATCGGACAGGTTTTTCTTTTTCTCAATGAAAAGCCTTCAGTGCCGGAATATATTGTACCGGATAACGCCTTGAAGAAGGAATACGACCGCTTTATTAAGGCCGCAGAAAAGGCTGAAGAGGAAATAAAGAGCCTGAAGGTTTCAAGTAAGAAAGCTCAACTGGATGTGGAAAGCCGTTTCCTCGACGCTCATATGCTTATCCTGAAAGACCCGGTCTTTCTTGAGGAGGTTCGAAAACGGCTAAAGGAAGAAAAAAAGAACATCGAATGGATTCTCTATGATGAAAGCGAAAAGTACATTCAGCAGCTCCAATCCTTAGGTGATCCCTATCTACGGGAGAGATCTTTCGATATTCACGATGTTTCCCTCAGGGTATTGGATCACCTTCTGTTCCGGGAACGGATTTCCCTGGCGGATATCGATGAGGAGATCGTTCTTGTTTCTCATAACCTTCTTCCTTCCGACGCCCTGGCAATGAACAAGCGAATGATCCGGGGCATAGCCACGGATGTGGGCGGGAAAACTTCCCATACGGCTATCTTAGCCCGATCCTTTGAGATTCCTGCCGTCCTGGGTCTCAAGAATATATCCCGGCAGGTTCTTCCGGGGATGGAAATCATCATTGATGGCGGCGCCGGGATTGTCATTTTATCTCCGGATGAAGATACAAAACGCCGGTACCGACAGCTTCAGAAAAAATGGGAAAAATGGGAAGTTGAGCTCCTGGACCTCAACACCCTCCGGGCGGAAACCAGAGACGGTAAAGTCATTACTATGAATGCCAATATCGAGGTTCCCGAAGAGGTAGAGGCCGTACATTCCCATGGAGCGGAGGGGATCGGCCTTTACCGGTCGGAATTCCTTTTTCTGCGGCCCGAGGGTTTCTCTTCCGAGGAGGAACAGTTCAGAACCTATTCTCAGGTGCTGAAAGAAATGAACGGCAAACCGGTGATTATCAGGACTCTGGATGTGGGGGGGGATAAGATCATCCCGAATCTGCCGGACATGGATGAACGGAATCCTATTCTCGGTTGGCGGGCTATTCGTTTCTGTCTTTCGGAGCGGGGAATCTTTGAAACCCAGCTCAGGGCGCTTCTTCGGGCTTCGGTCCACGGAAACCTTCATATTATGTTCCCCATGATCTCAGGAGTGGAAGAACTGAATCAGACCTTGGACATCCTGAAGTCCGTGAAAGATGATCTTCGAGGGAAAGGTATTCCCTTTAACGAAGATATCCCCCTGGGCAGCATGATTGAAGTTCCTTCGGCGGCTATGACTTCGGATATCCTCGCGAAAAAGGTTGATTTCTTTTCCATTGGAACCAATGATCTTATCCAATACACTATCGCCGTGGATCGGGGAAACGAGATGATCGCCTATCTCTATCAACCCTTTCATCCCGGTGTGCTTCGGATGATTAAGATGGTTATTGACGGAGCTCATTGCAACAGTATTCCTGTGCATATGTGCGGTGAAATGGCATCCGACCCTTATGCCGCCGTTATTCTTCTTGGCCTGGGTCTTGACGGCTTCAGCATGAGCTCCTTCGGTATCCCTGAAATCAAACGGATCATCCGGTCGGTATCTCTGTTTGAAGCGGAGGAATTGGTGGGGGAAGCCATGGAAATGGATTCTTATGTGGAAATTGACCGATTTGTAAAGGGATGGATGAATGAACGATTCGATTTCCTCACCTATTAAGTCATCCCGGCCGTTGGTTGTGATCGCAGGCAGACCCAATGTCGGTAAATCCACCCTCTTTAACCGCCTTACCAGAGCCCGCAAAGCCATTACCGATCCAACCCCCGGGGTAACCCGTGATGCCGTGGAAGGCTGCTGGAATCTGGACGGCAGAAACCTGACCCTGGTGGATACCGGGGGCTACCGGATCGACGGAGAATCCTTGGACCGGATGGTCTCCGACAGAAGCCTGGCTAAGGCAGCCGGGGCAGATGTCATTATCCTTTTGCTGGATGCGGAAGAGACCACACCGGAGGATGAAATCTTTCTTGAAGCCTTAAGAAAGTATCGAGACCGGATTGTCCTGGCGGTAAACAAGGTTGATAATCCTCAGCGTGAAGCGGATGTCTGGAATTTCCACCGCTACGGTTTTCCGAAGGTTGTGGGAATTTCAGCTTCTCATGGTCTCGGTATCGATGAGCTTTCCGAAGCCGTTCAGGAACTTCTGCCGGAGGACGTGAGGGATGCTCCCGAACCGCCGCAGGCAGATAGGTATATCCGGATCGCAGTCCTGGGAAAACCGAATACCGGAAAATCGACCCTGCTCAATACCTTGCTGGGAACGGAAAAATCTCTGGTCACCGATATACCGGGAACCACCAGGGATGTGGTGGAAGGCACCCTTACCCGGGGCAAAACCACCTTTCTTATCCTTGATACGGCAGGGATTCGCCGAAAAAACAAGGTTACCGAAGCGGTAGAATATTACTCTGTCCATCGGGCGATCAAGTCCATCGAAGGCGCGGATATTGTATTCCTGGTGGTGGATGTGCTGGAGGGACTTTCCGAGCAGGATAAGAAGATCGCCGCTCATGCGGTGAAACACGGAAAGGGTATCATTATTGTATTGAATAAATGGGATCTGGTAGAGGATCTGCCTAATCGAAAAGCCGCTGAAACCGATCGGGTTCGTTTTCTCTTTCCGGTGCTTCATTTCGCGCCGGTGGTTTTTCTGTCCGCTTTAAAGGGAAAGGGGCTGGAAAACCTTTTTTCCGAGACCGAAAAGATCTGGCGTCAGCTTCATAAAACCGTTGACACCCCGTCGTTGAATAAACTTCTTGCCGGGGCGGTGGAAGCCCACCGTCCCCGGGGAAAACAACGCTACAGGACGAAATACATTACCCAGAGTGGAACAAACCCTCTCAGGTTTATCCTCTTTGTCAATAAAAAAGAGGGGTTTCCCAAGACCTGGGTCAACTACCTGATCAATCAGATCCGCGAAGAATTCACCTTAAAGGATGTGCCTATTCTTCTGGAGCTCCGGGAGTAATGGATGAAGTATTATTCCATCGGCGAGGTATGCGGAATGCTGGAAGTAAAACCCCACGTTCTCAGGTACTGGGAACAGGCGATTCCCGCATTGGCTCCCCGGAAGAATCAATTCGGCACCCGGCTCTATACCCGGCGGGACATTCATTCCTTCATGCGGGTCAAACACCTGCTGTATCAGCAGAAATACACCGTGGAGGGAGCCGCTGAACGGCTTGTTCAGGAGATGGCGGGCTCCCAGGCCAACCAGATCGCACTGATCGAAGAAATCAGGGAAAACCTCCTCCGACTGCTGGAAGATCTCGAACAATCCAGGCAGAAGACCCGGGGTGCTGGCAATAGTCGGTAATGATCGTCCTTTTTTGTGACGATAATCCATGTGTGGATATTCGCCGATTTCTTAAGTTTTTTTTATTCTTTCCCTGGGTATTTATTTTTTCCCTCAGCGTTTTTGGACAGAGCTCCCTGCCGGGGCGGGAATCCTCCTGGACGGTCCCTTTTCCGAATAATAGTTCCCTTCGCCGAATGAAACTGGAGGATATTCTGGCGGCGCCGACGGAACAGCGAATGAAAAGGGATGAATATCTGATCCTGCCGTTTGAAGAAACAAAGGTACAGTTTTCCGTGGAAACCCAGCAGGGATTCCTCTATCTCCTGTTTATCAATGAACTGGAAGGCCGATTTTCCACCTACTCCGCCGGGTCCTATATCATCAAGAGAGATCTCTCCGACGGTCAGTATATCCAGATCAAGGTCTTCTATAAGACCGACCCCGGTTCGTTTCTTCGGATTTTTCCCCAGGACGACCGGGCTAAAATGGATGTGTTCCTGCAGGGAATGGAGCTTTACAGCGGCATCAACCTGCCTTTGCCTTTCCAGGATTACTTTACCGAGCCCTTTGAGAGCCTCGTTCAAGCCACCGGGAATATGGTGGATTGGGAATTGTTGTTTCCCCGCTACAACCCCCGGATTTTTCTGCAGTTTGTCTCTTTCCTGGAGGTCCTTCGGGAGCGATTGCCCCTGATCCCCGACGCGGAAGACGGAGCCCTGGACAGCCGGGGGCAGTGGGTCTCCATAGAAACCGGTGCAGAGCCCGAAATAAAAGGACTGAACTGTTCAGGCTTCGCTAAATGGATTGTGGATGGATTCTATGAACCTTTAAAAGGGGAGTATCTGGATATTGAACAATTGAAGACTCGTCATCTGGAGGAACGGGGGAACCGATGGTCCAGAAGACGAGAGTTTGAGCGAGACCCCTACTTCGGGTTGGACTGGACCAGAAATCTGGCGGCGGCGTTGTATGAAGCCTCCACCGGCCTTCCCGGGGAGTACAAAAAATATGACCTTACCGCCAGCGCTTTTGCCGTCTATCGGGAAGACGTGGGTTTTGTGGTGGAAGATCTTCCCTTGGTCCTCTACGAGCGGGCTGTCCTGGCCCCGGGGAAATTCTATCTCGGATCAGTGAACGGTATCTTTGGGGACGATCCGGCTCTTCGTCAGCATTACCACGTGGCTGTTTTTTTCCCTCTGCTTTTGCCCGACGGAAGGGTGCGGATCTATGTCTTCGAACGAGGCAGAGAAACCCGGCTGGAAGACTTTACCCGTCGTTATGCCGGGGAATCGGTTCATCTGGTGGAATTGGAAGCCCTTGACAACTTTCGTCCCCCGCAACTTCCCCTGCTTCACGTTGAATAATCTTTATCGGTGGTGTATCTTTCAGGTTGTATGAAACGACTTTATGCCCTTATATTGTTTGTCACAGCCTTCACACCCCTTTTTGCCCAGGAATCGGAGCGGGACCTCTTCAAGGAAGCTGAAAACCGGTTCTTAAGTGAGGACTATGTTCTGGCGGTGAAGATGTATGACGAATTTCTTCAACGCTTTCCTCTATCCCAGTATGTTCCCGATATACAATTCAGAAAGGCAGTCGCTCTGTACCGTATCGGTCGGAGCGAAGAATCCTTGCTCCTTTTCCAGACGATTCAACAGCGTTATCGATCTACCAGATACTTTCCCCTGGTTCACTTCTGGAAGGGTTTGATCCGTTTTGAGGCGGGTGCCTACGACGAAGCTCTGGTGTATTTCTCGGACTTTCTGAAAACCGGCACCGAGAGTCTCTTGGAAGAAACGCTGCTTTATATGGCCAGAGCCGCGGAGGAGATGGGGAAGACGGAAGACGCCGAGAAGTATCTTTCCCGGCTCCTGGAACGGCAGCAACCTTCGGAAGGGCAGTACGCTTTTACCCTCTATTGCTCCTTACTTATCCGGGAGGGGCGGTACGAGGATGCCCTGGAAAAAATCCGGCAGGCCGACCTGGAAGGCTTCCAGCGGGAATGGCTGGAGAGAGTGGAGCTCTACAGAGCCGAGGCTCTGTGGAACACCGGGGAGCAGGAAGAAGCCGCCCTCATCTATTCCAGGCTCTTAGCGTCTGCGCCGGAGATCTCTTCCACGGCTTTTCGGAGACTTTTCTCCTGGTACCGCTTAAAGGGGGAAGAAGAAGAACTCAGGGATATTCTCGCCAGAGCTGAAAGTACTCTGGCCGGTCGTCTGGATATCCTCTCCGAATTCTGGCTGAGGGTAGGAATTGAGAGTTTTAAGGAAGAAAAACACGATCTGGCCCTGGTATACCTTCAGAGGATTTGGAACGCCCTGGACCGTCGGGTGGTGGATCCTCTGGTGCCCTTGTATCTTTCCCAGCTTTACGCCCTGGGAAGTAATCTGGATCGGGGTGTGGGAATCCTGGAGGAATTCCGTCAAACCTCCGTTGAACCGGATGAATATATTCTGTTTCAGCTTTCAGGTTTATATCTTCAAAAGGAACAGTGGATCGAAACCGGTGAGATCTGCACCGAGTTTCTCAAGAACTTTCCCGAATCCGTCCGAGCCGGGGAGATTTCCTATCGGTTAGCCTTTTCCCTGCATCGACGAGGTTTAACGGAACAGGCCGTGGAGATTATACGTACAGCCCTGGCCCGGGGAACGGCAGTGGACTCCCGGGCGCGGTTATTGAAACTGGGAGCCCGACTTCAACAGATCCTGGGTAATCCCGATAAAGCGCGAGAACTCCTGGAAGAATATATCGCCCTGCATCCGGAAGATCATTCCGCCGCCCTGCAGATCGCCGAGATAGCCTTTCAGAAGCGTGAGTATGACACGGTGTTGGAAAGAACGGGGAAAACCCTGGAGGAACCGGGGAAAGTAGGAATGCTTTCCCGATATCTCGCGGGATTAAGCCTGATTCCGAAACAAATGTATCCTCAGGCTCTCGATAGGTTACAGGGTATTACCCGGGCAGGAGCTTCCGCGGAAAATCTCGAAGAGATCATACCCTATGCTTTGTTCTATCGGGGATGGATTTATTATCGAACGGCGGAATACGGAAAAGCCCTCGGGGAGTTTGAAACCCTGGTGAATGAATACCCTGCTTTTTCCCTTACCCCTGAGGCTCTGTACCTGGCCGGATGGTGCTCTTTTTCTCTGGAGGAATACGGGAAGGCTCTGATTTTTTTCGGCCAATACAATGGAACGGTTTCGGGAAGCGGGCAGGACCGGGGTCTTTATATGTACGCCAAGAGTTACGAAGCTACCGGGCAGGAAGATAAGGCGGCGGTAATCTTAAGACAGCTGTATTCAGAGAAGCCGACGTCGGAATTCGCCGATGACGCGCTTTTTGAGCACGCGGGTATCCTGGAGCGGTCGAACCGTACGGACGACGCCCTTTCCCTGTACGACGACCTGCACGAACGATACCCCGACAGCCCCTTCGGCGAGGAGAGTTATTTCAGAAAAGCGGAACTGCTGTACCGCCGGAATAAGTGGCGGGAAGCCCGGGACGCCTACTACCGCCTCAGGGTCGCCTATCCGGAAGGAAACCTGTTTGACGCGGCTCTGTACTGGGGAGGGATGGCTTCGCTGGAAGCCCGGGAACCCTTCGGCGCGGTGATGCTCTGGGAAATTCTCATCCGTGACAGAAAGGACAGCTCCTTCAGGCCTGAAGCCCTGCGGAAAACGGCGGAAGTATACCGGGAATCGGGGGACTATTCCAAGGCTTTCTCCCTTTACAGTGAGTTTCTGTCGGTGTATCCCGATGATCCCCTGGCAGGGGAGGTGGACAGAGCCTCGGAGGAAGTAATGTATCTTCTTCAGGGACGGGAAGAGGAAGAAGCGGATCTGACGGTGACGATTAATCGGTCCGGCGGAGCCTCGAGTCGGGAAGGTCGGGAAGCTCTGGTCGAGCTGGCCCGGCTCTACCTTTACCGTGGCGGGACGGACAGGGAGAAGGTTCCGGAGCTTCTGGCGAAAGTGATTGAAAAGAAAGAAACGGACCCGGAACTGTCTGCCCGGGCGCAATACTATCTCGGGGAATATTATTTCAGGAAAAACGATGTGAGCCGGGCATGGCGAGAGTTCCTTACGGCGGCGACGATGAATCCGGCGGATAAGGATCTGATGGCCATGGCATTGTTTCGGGCTTTTCAGGTAGCAAAAACAGCGAAGAAGGAAACGGAAGCTAAGGAAATGCTGGAACGGCTGGAAACCCATTTCCCCGATTCCTCCTGGACCGTGGAAGCTCAAAGACTCATGGGGGCCTCTCAATGAAAACGGCGGGATACTTTATTCTTGGTTTACTGCTTTTTTCCCCTTTCCCCGCAGCCGGTCAGGAAATCGCGCCCGAGGAACCGGACCTGATTCTTCCTCCTCGAATTATCGAAGTGGAGGAACTGCGGGTGGAGCAGGTGGACGCCTTCATTCCTCCCGACGAGAACCTGGATCTTCTGCCCCTGGTGGTGGATTTCCCGGAGGCTCCGGATATCATCCTGCCGGAAGAAGCTTTCATTCTTACAATCCCGGGGGATATGGTCGGTGGAGGGGCCTCGATTCCCGGGTCTTCCGATTTTTTCAGTGAAATAACCCTGGGGTTGGGAACCCAATCCAGGTTTCTGGGAGATATAACCCTCTTCATGCTGGGACGGGAACCCCGAACGAAGCTGCGATTCCAGCATGACGGCCGGGACGGTTTCGGTAACCATGCCTCCGGCACCGGGTACAGGACGAGAAAAGAACTCTTTGAGGGAGACGTCGCTTTCAGTCCCGGTATTTATGATATCGATACCGGCGGCCTTTTTTCGGAAGAGGAATTCGGTCTTCAGGGGCTGCCGCAGGATTATTCAAGCCTCCTTCATCGAAGGATAAACGGCCGGGTACGGCTTGAAGCTCCCCTGAAAGAGCGGTGGACCCTTGGCGGGTCCGGAAACCTTATCTTTTCCGATGTGGTCCTGGCTGGGGCAGTGCCCCTTCGCGGGATGGAAATTGACGGGAATGTCTCGGCGTCCTTAAGCCTGGACACCCGGTTTCTTCGTCTTTCCGCTGTGACCGGATACCGGTTTCTCGACTGGGTAGGTTCGGAACCTCCGGCGCATCTTCTTACCGGGGATATAAAAGCTGAAAGCAGATTTCCCTTTCCTCTTGACCTGACAGCCCAGGGGGGGGTGAGCTGGATCTTCGGAGAATCGGCGGCTTTCCCCTTTTCCCTGACCGCCGGGGCTTATCTCGGAGGTTTCGCAGGTATCTTCTTATCCGGGGGGTACAGCCGGGAGTTGCTGTCCTACGGGGACCTGTTAGGCCGTTTCTTTTTAACGGATTTTTTAAATGATGCCGGCAGCCTTGTCCGCCCCCGGGAAGAGGCCGGGTGGTTTGTCGATTCGGAAATTCGTTACGAACCCTCCGATCGGTGGAAGATGAACCTGCAGTGCACCTGGCGGTATGCCGACAGTTTCTTCGACCTGGGTCCGGTCTCCGAGAGAGGCCTTCTGTCTCAATCCTGGTATGGCGGTGTTCCGACGTCACTGCTGAGGCTATCCGGAGGGGTCTCCTTTCGGCTTCTGGACTTTCTGCTGCTGGAAGTCGATACGGGCGGCAGGCTTTCCGGGGCAGAGACGGTCTTTCCCTTATTCGATTTTTCCGCCGCGCTGGAGGCCGTTGATCCGGAAGGGGTCTTCGGTGCTTCTGCGGGTTTTGCTTTTTCTCGCTGGGAAGGCGAAAACGCGCCCCCGGTGCTCCCACCCCTCTTTTCCATGGAAGGTTTTTTCAAGATTGGGGAAGGGGTTTCTCTTATCCTGGAGATTGAAGATCTCTTTGCCGCTTTTTCTTCCACCCCGGCTTACGGTTGGGGCGGATACGAGCGACCGGGCTTTGCCCTGGTCTTGAAAACACAATTATCTCTGTGAGGTTTTTCCATGCTGGCAGTTATTGACAAGGGCGGTTTTATCATGGTCCTTATTCTCTTCCTTTCTCTGGTGGCTACGGTCATTATCATCGAGCGCTTCCTTTACTTCCGGCGGATCCGGGTGGATGAGGATAAGATGATAAGCCGTCTTCGGGCTACCCTGGAGAAAGGGCACTATGATGAAGCCATTAGTATCTGTGAGAACAATCCTTCCCCGGTTTCCAACCTGATGAAGGTCGGTCTGGAACACCGGAACTACAATCAGAATGAGATTCGCGAGTCCATTATGGGGGCGGCGAATCTGGAAATACCAAAGATGGAACGGTTTCTTTCCGCCCTGGGAACTATCGCCCATATAGCGCCCCTCCTGGGGCTCCTGGGGACGGTTACCGGAAATATCAAAGCCTTCGGTATTCTCGGTGGGTTCGGCACCATGGGTGACCCGTCCCTCCTGGCCTCCGGCATTTCCGAAGCCCTGCTCACCACTGCCGCGGGCCTCATTGTTTCCATTCCGGCGGTTATTTTTTACAACCATCTGGTGAGCAAGGTGAATCACAATATCATCCGCCTGGAAAACAGGGTGAACGAGATGACCCTGCTTTTGAAAAGGGAAGGCTCTCGTGGAATTTAAACGCCGCCTTTCACCGCGGGCTTATGTCGATCTGGTTCCCATGATCGACGTGGTTTTTCAGCTGGTGATCTTTTTCATGCTTTCCAGTACCTTCATTCAGACTCCGGGAATATCCCTCATTCTTCCCGAAAGTAAAACAGCCGAACCGGTGGTCATGACCCGCCTGGTGGTCACCGTGGTATCCGGGGAAGAGGTGTATCTGAACAAGGAACCCTATGACCTGGCGGGACTGCGGCAGGCCCTGGGGAAGCTCACGGATGAAGAGAAGGAAAGGATCGACACGGCGGTGATCGAAGGTGACCAGGCGGTTTCGTACAGTCTCATGGTTGAGGTTCTGGATATTCTGCGGTCCAACGGGTTCAAGGCTGTCAACCTGAAAACCACGGAAGTCAGGGGGCCATAATACGTTGTATTATCGAGACAGGGACAGGCTTTTATTGAGTCTTCTCCTGACCTTAGGGCTTTACGGAGTCCTTTTCTTCATCCTGGGGACCCTTTCATGGAATCTCGGATCGGCATATCCCGAACGCCGGGGACCGGTGATGGTGACCCTGGAACCCCGGGAGAGCGTACCGCTTCAACCCGCACCGCCCCGGGAGGAAGAACCCCTTCCCGCACCTCCTCTCGAACAGCCGGCGGTGAAACCGAGGGTATCCCGTGAAGCCTCATCGGCTTCTTCACCGCCTCCGGCCGCCGCTCCGGCGGCGCGCTCTGTCGTCCAGGGGGACCGCTCTGCCTCCACCGAACCTCGCTCCCTTCAATCGGAAGGCCCGGGGGAAGCGCCTCCCTTAGAAACCTGGGAATCCGGTACCTTTGAAGAGGAAGCCCCTATTGATATCCGGGGGGAATCCCGGATAATCTACTCTGAAGAGACGCCGGAGACCCCCTACGGCACCCCGGGGGAAAAAGACCCCGCCGCGAAGGAACCGGCGGACGACGCTTTCTCCCTGGAAGATTTTAACCTCGACCGGGCATTGGCGGATACACCCCGGGGTCAAACGGGCGGAACGGGAA
>JAFGDJ010000200.1 GCA_016932135.1 Spirochaetales bacterium
AACAGACCGCTCACCCCCAGGGCGGCTCCCGCTAAAAGAGCGGTTAGCGCCCGGGGCAGCCGGAAATCGAAAAGAATACGCCCGTAGGTTGCCTCTTCCCCCCGGCCGGTAAAGAGCCACGTGAGAAGATCGCCCAAGGGGATAGAGACCGACCCCAGGGCCAGGCTCAGGAAGAAGAAAACCGGAACGGGGATAATAATGCATAACCAGAGGAAGGTTTTTCTTCCCTGCGGATTGTTCATTCCACCCGGCGGTAATAATGGAATTCCCCGGTTTTCAGAAGATCGGGGTGAAAAATTCGAACCAAATCCTCTAATACCAGGTCGGGGTGTAACGGCGCCGATTCCCAGTAATCGTTGGCCCCGGAAGAACGCAGCCGGGCGTCGTTGTTATAGACAGCCCCGGAGATAAAACTCTGAAAAAGAGCCAATCGCTCTTCATCCTGTTCCATTTCCTTCTTGCTGCGAAAGCTCCCGGTATGAAGCCAGATCTCCGCCTTTTCCGCGGTATTGTAGACTTCCTCAAAATCCAGAACCAGGGAGCCCGTACCCGGGGTGTCGGCCCAGGGATATTCGGCTCCGGCATCCCGAAGAAGCCGGGCCTGGTAGCTCTCCCCCGCCGGCACATACCAGGTGCCCTGCCAGGGGGTGTTCATCAGGACCGCCGGCCTCTCTTCCCGCGGCTGAGTCAGGGCTACCAGTTCTTCATACCGCTCCGCCACAGCCTTCATGTAATCGGAAGCCGCCTCTTCCTTGTCAAAGAAAGCGGCCAGAAAGACAATCCATTCTGCTCTGCCCAACGGGGTGGTCTCCAGCCAGTCATTGTTGATGATAACGGGGAAACCCGCCTGGGAAAGACGGCTCCAGGCACCCTGGGTGTCGTACACGGGCGTCATGATAATATCGGGGTCCAGCACGGTGAGGGTTTCCAGGTCGATATTCGGATGCTCCCCGATTTCCCGCACCCTTCCCTGGTCTACCAGCTCTAAAACCTCTTCCGAATAGACATAAAACCGATTGTCCAGCCCGACCAGGGCGTCCATTTCTTCCACCAGATCCAGGCAGGGAAGATAGGTGGTGGAAAGAACTACTATCCGCTTTACCGGTGTTTCCACGAATAGGTCACAGGCCACGTCCGGGCGTTCCGTCCCCCGGGGGTAAAGGCAGTAGGTAAATTCCCTTTCGGTGTTATCCCAGGGCATCTTCACCCGGAGGATCTTCCAGCCTTCATGGTATTCAATCGAGAAACCTTCGGCATAGGAGATCTCGGCCGCATCGGGGAGAGAAACAACTTCAACGGCTTCAGAGGTGTCATGATCTCCCAGGGCTCCCAGAAACAACGGGATCAAGAGAAACCCGATCACCAGAAAAAACCGCTGAAACAAGGTCTTTGATATCTTCCTGCTTAACGGACCATAGGCTGAGGATTGTCTCTGAAAAGGTGTATTGCGCATACCCGCACTCCTTACCTCGAGGTGATACGGGAATAAAACGGATGGGTTTTCTGGCTTCCGGTCCCCAAAGACCGGTTACAGTTGCGGGACAGCACCGGATTTTCACCGGATTTCCCCCGTGGTTATTCCATAAGAAAATAGTATCGTTTCTGCCTGAGCTTAGTCAATAGCGGACCTCTTATCCGAAGGAAAGGTGATCATCACCTCCGTGCCCCCGGAGGAACGAAACCGCAGGGTTCCTTCGAGCTGCCGCACCAGGTTGTTTACCAGCATCAAACCCAGGGTATCGGAACGCTCCACGTCAAAGTCATCCGGCAGGCCGGCACCGTTGTCCTTCACTCGTAACAGCCAATGGTCAGGAGTCTTTTGTCCCATTTCGATGATCACGGTTCCTTTCCCGCCGTCCGGAAAAGCGTGTTTCAGCGCGTTGGTCAGCAGTTCATTGAGAATGAGACCGCAGGGAATCGCCTGAAAGAGATTCAGATTCATGGAAGCCAGGTTATACTGGATATCGATCCGGGATTCATTCATATTGAAGGATGAAAGCAGAGACCCGCAGAGCCGGCGGACATAATCTTCAAAGTCTATCCCGGTCATGAGCTCGTTGTGGTACAACAGATCGTGCACTAAAGCCATGGACAGCACCCGGTTCTGCAGGGTTTGTAAAATATCGGAGAGCTGTGAATTATCGCTTCCGGTGTTCTGAAGGTTCATCATGCTGATAATAATCTGCAGATTGTTCTTCACCCGGTGATGGACTTCCCGAAGGAGGATTTCCTTTTCCTCCAGAGACCTTTCCAGTTCTTCGGTTCGCTTTTTTACCAGAATTTCCATCCTGCAGTGCAGGTTTCTCAAGGTCAGATGGGTATGAATCCGCGCAAGAATTTCCTCCGGTTCAAAGGGCTTGGTGACATAATCCACCGCTCCCGACTCAAAAGCCCTGATCTTTTCCGGAACGCTGTGCAGGGCGCTGAGAAAAATAACGGGAATATCCCTGTATCGGTCGTCGGACTTCAGCTTCCGGCAGACCTCGAAGCCGTCCATCCCGGGCATTCGAATATCCAGCAGAATGAGATCCGGCGCTTCCACGGCAATGGACCGCAAAGCCAGGGGGCCGCTTCCTGCGGCTCGTATCTGGTATCCCGCGTGGCCGAGCATGTCCACTAAAAGCTTGAGATTCGCCGGCGTATCGTCCACTACCAGAATCTGCCCGGAAAAGGGGAGTTCCTTTCCCTTCTTACCGTTTTTATCTGCCATCGCTCACCTCAAGAAACCTCAGAATTCGTTCGTATTCCAGGTTATCCACCAGCACAGTCAGGGCGTCGCCGGTTTTTTTATACAGTTTTCTGATCTTGTCCACCACGAAAGTGATCTCCCGGACATTTAAACGAAGCACCGCCTGGTGCAGTTCATTTTTCAGCTCCTCGGGCAGCTCTTCCAGCATCGACCGGGTCAGTACCTGCCGCTCGGAGGAAACGGCTTCCCCAGCCGCGGCGGTCTCGTATTCATATTCCAGGCCGAAGAAATCCCCCAGAACGGAGAAGATGTCGTCTTCAGTATAAGTTTTGGCAATCACGCCGTCAAAACCTTTGGAAAGAATCTCCCGCCGGTCCATGTCCACCACCGAAGCGGTAACGGCGACAATACCCGCCTTACGGCCTTCTTCCGTTCGGCGTATCCGCTTCGCCGCTTCAATCCCGTCTATATCGGGCATGCGGAGATCAAGAAAAACAAAATCCGGCCTTTCCATCTGAAACAGCTTCAGAGCCTCCAGGCCTCCCGAAGCGGTGAGAACGCGGAAACCGACGGACGTAAGAAGGTGGGCCAGCAGTTCAAGGTTATCCTTATGATCGTCCACCACCAGAACCAGGGGAATCATACATCCCGCTTTTATCATCTTTACCCGGCCGACAGCGTTTGTATCTTCCACTTCCGACCCTATACCCGGGAACACCGGCAGTTCCAGCCGAAAAACGGTTCCCTGACCCAGGGTACTGCGGACCGTAATATCCCCCCCCAGCATACGGGCATAATCCAGGCTTAAAGCCATACCGAGACCGGTTCCTTCCGCGCTCTCCCGTCCGCTGGCGGTCTGTTCAAAATACTGAAACACCTTGTTCATCTCTTCCCGGGCGATCCCCGGGCCTGAGTCCTCTACTTCGAAAGCCAGATGAAGGGACGCGCCTTCCCGGCCGAATAGCTCCGCCCGGAGAAGCACAAACCCCTGCCGGGTGAATTTAAAGGCGTTTTCCAGAAGATTGATCAGAATCTGCCGGAGCCTGCGTTCGTCGGTTACCACAAAAGGAGGAAGCTCCGGAGCCTGGACCACTTCAAAGCGAATCTCTTTTTCCCCGGCCCGGTGGATGAACAGCTGTTCCACCTCGGACAGTAACAAAGGAAGGTGAAAGGTGGAAAACTGGATATTCGCTTTTATTGACTCATTCCGGGAGACCTCCAACAATTCATTGATCAGCCCGAGAAGATGTTCACCCCCCCGGATCACCGTCTCCAGGTACCCCCTCTGGCGGGAAGACAGGGCGCCTTTTTTCTGAATCAGCCGGGTGTATCCCAGAATCGCGTTCAAGGGGGTGCGCAGTTCATGGCTCATGTTGGCCAGAAAAGTACTTTTCGCCCGGTTCGCCTTCTCCGCCGCCTCCTTAGCCGTTTCAAGCTCCGAAGTTCTCTCGCTTACCTTTTGTTCCAGCTCGTCCCGGGCCTTGGCCAGGCCTTCCAGGGTTTCCTTCAACCGGCCGGTCATGACATTGAAGGTTTCCGCCAGTTCTCCTATTTCGTCCCCGGAAGATACCGGGACCCGGAGATCATAATCGCCCCGGATGATTCGTTCCGCCGCCTGGGTTAAGGCGCCCACCGGCCGGGAAATTGACCTGGCCGTCAGGAAACCCGCCGCGATAGTTCCCAGAATGAGAATGAACCCCGCGACAATCATACGATCGGTCATGGCGATCCGTCCCCGGCTCAGGATTTCCCAGTAATACTGCAGTTCATCCTCGTAGACACTGGACCCGATGACCCAGTCCCAGGGGGCATAATAGGCTAGACAGGCTATCTTCCAGCGAGGCTCCAATTCCCCGGGGTTCTGCCAGAGGTAACGAACCGTGGTCACTTCCCCCGGTGATAAGGCCGTGGCGGCAGCTATGATATCCCGGATAACAAAATGACCGTAGGTATCCCGGACATCCCAGACATTCTCGCCGTCCCGTTCACCCTTGTTGGAAATGATATAGTGCCCTTTTTCTTCCCCCCGGCCGCCGAGAATATACACATATCCCGTTTTCCCCACCTTCGTCTGAAGGATCGCCTGCCGGATCCGTTCTTCCACGTTCTTCTGCCGGACCCCCACATAAAGCATTCCCGCCAGAGAACCGTTAACATCATATAGCGGTTTGTAGGAGGTTAAATACCACTCATTCACCACGAAAGCCCGGCCATTGTATGTTTTTCCGGTAAGGACGGTTTGAATGACCGGGTCCTCGGTACCGTCGGGATGAATCGCCGGGATGAAGGTGCCGATGGCCCGTTTTCCCTTTTCTATCGAAATGTTTGTAGCCACCCTGAGCATGTCACCGGTTATATCGGCCAATTGAAAGATGGTGCAGGTATCCCCCACCAAGGCGCTGACCTCATCCACCACGGGAGTCCATATATCAAAGGCGGTATTCTGTCCCAGCCATACTCCCCCTATGTGCATTTTCGGAAGAACAAACTCCCTGCTTTCCCCAGTAAACTGGTTCGTTCCCCGCCAGAGGACCCGGTCGGAAAGGGAAACATCGCCGCTCCTTTTCAGGATCGTTTCGGCGATCTTCATATTTTGAAAAAGCTGCTGCCGTACCGCGTCATCTTCAGTTTGTACCAGGTTATACACCCCCTGGGTAACACTGTCGAGGTTGGCGTTGATGAGGGTATCCACTTCGCGCCGAACCACGGAACTGTATGCACTGCTCTGCCAAGCTGCCAAAGAAACTAAAGCCGCTACGGTGATCAGCACTCCGCCTATAAGAATCAGGGATATCTTTCTGCTGAGGCTGGCGTTTCTGTAGGAGGTAAACATTACCTTATAAGTATGATTCTTCTTGACGGGAAATTCAAATGCGAATAGAGTGGAATTCCATAAATGAATTAAAAGCGATCCGATTGATGATGACAGTCTTTATCGAAGCCGAAGCCGGCTCGTTCAAGAAACGCCGGTACGACGAAGAAACCTTAAAGCTCCTGGGCTACAGCATGACCCGGAAGAGGTACCCCTACCCCTACGGCTTTATTCCCGGCACCCGGACCGACGACGGGGACGCGGTGGACTCCTATGTCATTACGAAGACGCCCCTGAAAGCCGGGCAGGCGTATGAATGCGAGCCCGCGGGACTGCTGGAGATGATCGAGGGGGACGAGACGGACCACAAGGTGCTTTCCGTGCCGGCCGGGGAAACCGCGGCCATGGACGAAACCCTGAAGCGGGAGCTGGAGGAGTTCATCCTGGAGATCTTCAAACGATACCCGGACGCGCATGTCCGCATCGGACGGCTGCTGCCGAAGGAGGCGGCCTTAAGGCATATCGAGGAGAACCGGGTGGGGTAAAACTCTTCCTTATTCTCACCATCACCCTTGTAACCGCTTCCTTCTCTCTCGGCGGAGCGGCGTACCTGTATCTGCGTTACAAGACCCGGGTGCTGAGAATGGTGCTGCTGTTTCTCCTGTCCCTGGTCCTCATCACCGCCGGGTTCTGGACCACCCGGCTGACGATAATTCTTCCGGTGGATTCCCGGGAGGGTTTCGAAGCCGCCGAGTGGCTGCTGCAGCTTCTCGGCATGGGGCTGAATATCGGCGTGCTGCCCTACTTTACCTCTTGCCTGGTGTCGATCCCCTTGTCCAGGGCGGGGAAGGTTCTGACCTGGGGCTGGAACACCCTGTTCATCCTCCTGGCCCTCAGCGTCTTCCTTTTCCCCCGAATCACCCTGGTCCCCCTGCTGATAAGCCTGCAGCAGGTCCTTACCATTCTTGGCGCCCTGATATTTCTGGGTGTCGGGCTGCGTCGACCGGGGACCCTCCTCTGGCGAAAGGCCATGACAGTATTTCTGATCGTCAGCGGTGGGTTTCTCCTCCTTCTGGTGATGGACATGCTCATCACCCTGCTGCCGATTCCGGCCTTGGCCCGGCTGGACAATATGAGCCTGCCGGTGTACCTGACGGTCCTGACCCTGGGGACTTTCTTCTTCGCCGGGCGGTTCCTCTCCCGGGAAGCCCTGGTGAAGGCGGGAAGGCTCACCGAAGAAGGCCGGAAATTCTACAACCTTTCCGCCCGGGAGATCGAGATCATCGAGGAACTCATCTCGGGTTACTCGAATAAGGAAATCGGCGAACGACTCTTCATTTCACCAAAAACCGTGGAAAATCACCTGTACAACATCTATCAGAAAATGGATGTAGGCAGCCGAACCCAGCTCATCGGCACCCTGCGCTCCTGGGAGCGGGAAGCCTAGGGGTAACCGCCCAAGGGGCATTTTGAGGGATTTCCCCTAGAGCCTTCCGGCGCAGCCCGGGTTATAGTTCCCCCATGAAGATACAAACCTTTCAGAAGATCAGGGTTACGATCCTGACCCTTTCCTTCATTCTCTTTCCGGTAACCCTGAACTACCTGTCGCCGGTGGTATCCATGATGGGCGCGATGGCGGGAATCGTCACCGGCAGTGTCATGGTTTTCTGCGGGCAGTTCGTCATCGCCATGTTTTTAGGGCGGAGTTTCTGCTCCTGGCTCTGCCCCGGCGGAGCCCTGGGCGACCAGGTGAGCCAGGCGCGGAAAAAGCGGCTGCCGGTCCGAAGGGTTGCCTGGATTAAATACGCCGTCTGGATTCCCTGGCTGGGTATGCTCCTCTACTTCTTCCGCCGGGCCGGGGGTGTGCAGGCTCTCCGGTTCGGTTACGGCACCCAGGGCGGCCTGTCGGTCACCGGCGCCCCGGCCCTGGTCGCCTACACCCTGGTGGTGCTGACCTTCTTTCTCATGAGCCTCATCGTCGGCCGGCGGGCCGGCTGCCACATCCTCTGCTGGATGGCCCCCTTCATGATCCTCGGCCGCAAGCTCGGTCTGGCCCTCCGGATGCCCTCCCTGCGCCTTGTTACCCGCCCGGAAAGCTGCGTTTCCTGCGGCCGGTGTACCTCCGCCTGCCCCATGAGCCTGGATGTACAGACCCTGGTACAGGCAGGAAGGATCACCGACAATAACTGCATCCTCTGCGGCCGGTGTATCGATACCTGTAAACGAAATACCATTACCTGGGGGTGGAGATCATGAACATGAAACGAACCGCCTTCATCTTTTCGCTGTTATTTCTCCTGGTCCACACCCCCTTCGCCGAAGATCCCGGCCCCCCGGGATATGCCGGACCCGGCTGGGCGGTGCTTTTTTCAAACGACGGCAGCGTTGAGATGCTGAGCCTGGGGCCGGTGATGTTCCGGCTGACAGACACCCTTTTCCTCGGCCCCACGGTGGCCTACGAGGAAAGCTCCGCCGAGGGACCGGGGATCTTTCTGGGGGGTGCCAGGATTGAAGGCTATCTGCCGGCCCTCTCGAAGGGGTGGTATTCCACCTCGGCGGCGGTGTCACTGATGGCCGGGAAAACGGGCCTGAACACCCAAGCCGCCGCGGCCGGGCAGCTTTCCGTGGAACTGAACGGCGGTTTTCAGATTCTGCCCGGCCTAACCCTGGCCGTGGGCCCCCTGGCGGCCCTGAGCCTGGAATCGGGCGCGATGTCGCTGATGAGCGGATTCACCTTTGCCCTGAAAGAAGGAACGGCCTACGGTGAGTCCTCTCTTCTAGGCCGGGGCGGTACCGACCTGGCCGTCGGCGGTTACTGGCAGGGTCTCTGGCTGCGGGCGGCGGAACAGTCAGTGTTCATCGACGGCGGGGGGACCCGGCTTCAGTTTCCTTCCGGTCTGGCCCTAGGCATCACCGGAGGGGTGCTGCGCCAGTATGTCCCCGACGGGGAGAACAGCCTTTCCGTCATGCTCACCGGGGTAACGGGGGAGTGGAACTTCCGACCCCGGGAGTGGCTGACCGTCACTCCGAAGGTAACCGCCGGTCTCGCCCTCTACGGCTGGTGGAACGAGACGAATCAGACCATGGAAGGCGGCCCCCACTTCATGATCCGGCCGGAAATAAACGCATACCTGCGCCTGCTGCCCTTCCTTTCTCTGGGCGGGGGTATCGGCCGGCACATGGTCCTTGGAGAGCCTGAGACAGCCATCCCCCTGGGGGCTTTGTCCTGCTGGGCTTTCAACGTGCAGGTGAGGGTGGGAGGAGAGTGAGCATAATGTCCTTCAACCTGGTGGACCTGCTCATTATCGACTGGCTGGTGTTCTGCCTGTTAACACCGCGCTTTATCCGGCTTCCCGGCACCGATGGACACCCGGGGTATAAAAACTACGGTTACCACAGCAAGGCTTTCCTGAAGGGCTGTCTATTTTCAACCGCCGCTTCCCTGCTGTTTGCCGGGATTATCCGGGGGGTGGCGGCGTTGCTGAAAGGCTAGGTTTTAAGAAACCTTGAAAACTTCGGAAGCCCTTAGTTGCCGCCTGTATATCAGTTGGTTCCGAATACAGTAAGGATATCCCGGTTAATCCTTGGTCCGAAGGATCAGTGACATTACTCGAAAAACGGATTCGCTACCTTTATACCCGAGTAGTACTGACCGGCATTCAGGTCTTCCGAGTAGATTACCGAGCAGTTTGCCCCCTCCGCATTACCGATAATACAGGCATCCCAAAAGCCGATTCCGTAGGTAGTCATAATTTCAAGAGCCCGGCGGATCATATCGGGGGATTGACGGATAACCTCGAAATGTTCCAAAAGCTTGAGTTGACGGAGGATCACCTGGTGGTTCTGCCTTAGCTTTTTGACCGCCGTGTAGGCATATTCCTGCATGACCTGTGTTGAAATAACCCCTTCTCCCGATTCCATGAGCCGGGTTACCACCTCAAGGGCTTTCTTTTGTTTTTCCGTGTTTCCCTTATCATTGGCGTATACGATAACATTAGTGTCTATGAAAATTTTTTCCATCGCCTTACCGCCCCCGGTCGTAGATTTCCTCTCGCCGAAAAGAGTAGCCGGCAGGAGACTTTCCGCCTTTGTTGAGTGCCAGCTGTTCAAACTCCCGGGCTGCCTGTGCGGCATCACCTTCATTCACCAGGTGCTTCAGATAATCTCGAATCATCTCATTCAGGGATTTTTTATGCTTACCCGCATACATGCGGGCCTTCTCTATCAGGGATTCGTCCGCAGAAAGGGTTATATTCATATTGCCTCCTGAACGCCTGTATTATGTGCAGTATGTGCACACATAAAATATACAATACATAACCACTATTGTCCATCAGGTTTCCGCCTGCGGATTCTCAAGCCGCAGGCCGCTGAACCGGGTGAAATCGATATCGTTGGAGCATACCTTCACCCGGTACTGCATGGCCAGGGCGGCAATATGAGGGTCCGTGGTAAGGCTGCCGGCGCAGCCGGCCGATATCCACCCCGGGCTGAAAGCCGCAATGCCGGGCTTGCACCACGAAGGGTTCAGGCTTATCCGCCGGAAGCTTTCCCGTCAGGCCTCGCCGAAGGGTGTCGTTCACCGTCTGCCGGAAGGTCTTTCCTTCCTGCCGGGACAGGTTCCTTGTTTTTTATTTCTTTTTGGGATAGATTACTTACCAGGCCGGGGAAGCTTCCAGGATGTTAGGAAGAATTCTAAAAAATCTATCCGCTAGAGCGTAACCTGGAGCTAATCAATTCTAGAAGAAATGTAACTTAGAGACGAAAGACATGCTGGCCGAATTAACCTGCAAACGAAACAAACTCATTCTTTTCATTATTGCCGCCTTGACCGTTTTTTTTGCCTACCATGCCGCCGGTATAAAAATAAACGCCGACATCTCCAACCTTATGCCGGTGGATAAAGAGTTTCAGGCCACCATGGAAGAATTCGGCCAGGCGCAGAGCAACGTCGGTATTATGGTCCTTGCCATAGAAGGGGACAATCTCTTTTCCCTGGAAGGATTACGGGTTTTTAACGATGTCATCGGTCAGATCGAGGAACTGCCGGGAATTTTACCGGGCATCCATCCCTTTAACTTTCTCAGCTTTCAAAAAAAGGGAAGCCGCCTTTCAGCGGGTTACCTGGCGGAGCATCGAGAGGCGCCGAAAACACCGGAAGAGCTGGCCGATTTCAAGGAAAAAGTACTTTCTGATCCCTTCGCAGCCGGCCAGGTTGTCTCCAGGGACGGGTCTATGCTGGCGGCGCTTTTTCCCCTGGGCTCCATAGCGGACACCGAAGAAACGGCGCGGCTTCATGAGCTGTTAGAACCTTTGAAGACTCATTACCGGGTATACGTTACCGGGGATAATTTTTTTACCGAAGAGATGAACTACTACCTCTTCGACGACCTGAAAACCTTGATGATTTTGGCGGTCATCTTCATCCTGATCCTTTACTATATCAGCTTCCGGTCCAGACGAGCCATGTTTCTCCCCCTGGGGCTTATACTCATCAGCATTACCTGGTGCCTCGGGTTTATGAGCCTGATGGATTACAGCATTACGGTGATGAATATCATCCTGCCCCCTCTGCTCTTAACCATTGGGAGTTCCTACTCCGTCCACATCCTGAACGGTTATTACCGGGAATCCCGGCCGCACCTGGAAAAAAGGGAGTGGATCGTCCAGGCGGTTTCTCACGCATCCGCCACCGTCATTCTCGCCGGAATCACCACCATTGTGGGTTTTTCCAGCCTCCTGGCTACATCGATCTACCAGACCAGGCAATTCGGTATTTCCATGAGCTTCGGCATTTTTACCTGCGTCCTGCTGTCGCTAACCTTCCTTCCCGCGGCTCTATCCTGCATGCCCCCCCCGAAGGGGTTTCAGAAGGACCATGTTCTGCAGGGAAAGATTACCCGGTTCATGCAGCGCTTAAGCCTGTGGGTCATACAAAGAAAAAGAGTGTTTTTCTTCGCCTTTGCCACGATTATTCTTCTCTTTATCCTTCTCATTCCGGGTCTGCGGTATCAGAGTGATTATCAGGGATATTTCCCCCGGGACAGTAAAATTATCCTGGAAACCAATTATATCCTGAAAAAACTGGGCAGTTCTCAGCAGCTTTACGTGACCTTTGAAGCTCCGGAAGGACAAAAAAACTATTTTCTCGATCCGGAGGTTCTCTCGGCCGTCAACGGTTTCGAAGAAGCCCTTCTCGCCCATCCCGACGTGGTGGCGGTGGATTCCTTTACCAATTACCTGCGGGGTTTGAACACCCTCATGTATGATAGGCAGGGGATACCGGAAAACAAGGGGCTCATTCTCAGCCTTTCTCGTTATTTTCAGCTTCTCAGGAAGGAAGATACCAGCGGATCCATCGGTTTAATGACCGACGCCGATTATTCCCGGATAACCAGTGTTATCCGGGTGTACAACCATGAAACAGGAAAATTCTTGACCGAAAGCCCATTCAAGGAGTTTACCGAGTTTATTGAAACAACCGCGGGGAAGAAAATCCCGGAAGACCTGAAGCACACCCTTTGGGGAAGCAGCATGCAGTATCAAAAGCTGTCGGATACCATGAACCGGGACCAGAGTTTTTCCATTGCCCTTTCCATGATCCTCATAGCCCTGATCACCGCCGCCTTTTTTAAATCAATTCTCTACGGTCTCCTCAGCCTCATCCCCATTATCTTCGGTGTCATGATAAATTTCATCGTCATGGTTCTTGTGGGGATTCCCCTGGATATGATAACCATCATGGTTTCCAGCGTCACCGTGGGGGTGGGGGTGGACGACGCCATTCATTTTCTCATCCAGTTCAAACGGCAGAAAGCCCTTCACCGGGGTAATCGCCGGGAGGCATTTTTTCACACCTACAGCATTGCCGGAAGACCCATTCTTCTCACCACCGTGGCCATTCTCGGAGGGCTCTGTATCCTTCTCTTCAGCAACTTCCTGGCGATAAAATATTTCGGCTTTCTTCTCTGCCTGACCCTGTCTTCCACCCTTATCGGGACCCTCTTCATTTTACCTGCATTCTGCAGGATTCTTTACAGGAAGATGGGCTGAAGATCAGACGTTTCCTGTTGACCCCGGTGGAAAGGAAGCCGGATTTCCGAATCTTTCCATCAACTCTTCATACTCCCGGCAGGTACCGGTTTCCAGTATTTCCGCGATAACCTTCGCCGTTGCCGGGCCCACACCCCGAACTTTCAGCAGATCCTCCCGGGAGAGCTGGGACACCGGCTTTTTCAGCTGTGACAGGGAATACGCCGCGTAACCATAGGGGCTGGAACGCCCTTTCAGTTTCAGCAGGTAATCCAGGTGCTCCAGCAGGACGATAACCAGGTCCTCCCGGGACAGGATATCGTCGAAAAGTCTCCGGGGCATCCGCACCGGTATCCCGACCTCTGCCGCCGCCCGGTCGAAGATCCGGTGGACCGCCGTCGTATAGGCGGCGGTGGATTCGCCCCAGGGGCTCGCTTCCGGGTAGATGTCTTCATAGCGGCTGATGAACTCCGGGTAATGCTTCCCCAGAACGCCTAGAAAATGATCGGCCTGCCGGCCGGCCTTCAAGGTCATGGTTCCGAAGATGACGAAATCAACCCCCGCTTCCTTTCCCTTCCGCAGCGTCTCGGTGATCTTTTCACAGGTGTCGGTGATAAAGGGAATCACCGGCATGAGGAACATGCCGCAGGCCAGGCCCGCTTCCCTGAACTTCCTGATCGCCTCGAGGCGCCGAGACGGCGGCGGCACCCCGGGCTCGAAGATCCGGCTTATCTCTTCGTCCGCCGAGGAAAAGCTGAAGGACACCACGGCCCTGTTCCGACGGTTGATCCGCTTAAGCAGGTCCAGGTCCCTTTCAACCAGAACCGACTTGGTGAGGACATGGACCGGCCAGCCGGACCGGTCCAGGAGTTCCAGGGTTCCCCGGGCCAGGCGGTAGGTTTCCTCAACCCCCTGGTAGGCGTCACAGACCCCCCCGCCCAGGACCATGAAGCTTCTCGGCATGGGCTTTCGCCGTCTCTCAGGGTCCAGTTCCCGTTCCAGCAGTCCCAGGGCGTTTACCTTGACGTCGATGTCCCGGTCGAACTCCCCGGTCACCTGGTATTTTTCCGCCCGGCCGTCGCAGTAGGCGCAGCCGTGGACGCACCCCCGGTAGAGGTTCAGCCCGTAATGGCTGAGAAACCAGGATTCGACCTTCTTGTGACGGCGTAAAAGAGATTTCGCCTCGATCTCCCGGATCATGATTGCTCCTCTTCCTTCCGGGCGAAAAACCGGTCCTTGTATTTGTATTCCTCCACCCCCAGGGTGTCCAGGACCCACAGGGGGTCCTTCTTCACCAGGTTCCGGCAGGCCCGGTAGGCGATCCAGTAGGAGTTCCTGTTACCGCTTTTGGCGAGACGTTCCACCAGCGCCCGGGTCCGTTCTTCGCCGATCCGCATCCAGTCGCTCAAGGCGTTCCCCGCCGAGGTCCGGGGATAGGCATCGGGTTCCGTGAAGAGGTGTTCAATAATGGAGAAAACGTAGTCGGAATTATTTCTGAACCAGCGATTGTCCGCCACCGGACGCAAGGATTCGCTGGCGAAGCGCCTCTTCAAGGGGTCCTCCGACCGCACCATAGCCAGGTACCACCGGCGCAGCTCCTCCGGATATTCCTTCACCAGCTTCCGGACAAACCCTGCCGAGCACTCCCGGACCAGCCAGTCCTCGTCCGCCGCCGCCCGCCGGAAGACCTCCAGCACCTCATCCAGGCTGCCGGGCTCCAGGCCATGGATGGACACCAGCTGCACCCCCAGACTGCGGACAAAGGGGTCGGCGTCACGCTTTTCAAAAAGGGATACCCCGAAGGCAAAGGCATCGACACCGCTTTCGGCCAGAAGGGGGTACATCTCCAGCCCCAGATCCCGGACGATGGAGTAGCGGCCCAGGGAGATCCGCTTCTTTTCGGGGATGTCGGAGCGAACCCGTTCAATAAGCCGGGTCAGATTTTCCCTGATATCTGATCTAGGTGAATCAGAAATTTTTCCGACCAGGAGGATCAGGCTTTTTCTATGATCTGGAGAAAGCAGTTGAAACATACATCATCCCCATCCTTCCCATCTATGTAAATTCCCTTTCATTACATTAGAGTATTTCACAAGGATGGGGAGGATGTACAGGATAGAGAGGGTAGCCGTCATTGTCTATCGATGGATAACCTTCACCCGGCCCACCTGCCCGTCGGCCAGGCGCACCTTGATGCCGTGGGGATGGGTGGGCGAATTGGTAAGGATGTCCGCCACAACCCCTTCGGTAAGGGCCCCGGTCCGCTGGTCCATTTTCAGGACGATGGAGACCTTTAGGCCCGGTTTTATATTCGACCGTACGGTTCCGTCGCTCATATCCACCCCAGGATACCGGCAAAGACGATGAGCATGAGGGCGTCCAGCCCCGCGATGATGCCGATGAACCGCCGCCGCTTTTTCGGCGCCGCGTCATAGGCCCAGAAGGCCGCCAGGAAGAAGGGGATGTAGACGGTAATGAAGACGGGGATCGATCCCCACCAGGGGTAGACCCAGTGGAAGGCCGGGGTGGTGGCGAGAAATATCTCGATAAGGGAAAACAGAGCCGCGTTGGCCACGGCGAAGACGATCCGGTTGGGTATCCCGAGGATTTTCAAATTACGGTCCGCCGGCAGGAGTTTGCTCATGATGATCCCTGCCACGGCGAACATGGCGCTGAGTTCCCAGCCCACGCCGACCAGGAGAAGGTAGGAGGTTCCCGTGGGGACCGTCCAGAGGGCGTGGCCGGAGAAATGCTGGATCAAGGCGTTGACGATCTCGTAGCACCAGTGGACTGCGTAAAGGGAAAACCCCGCGGCGATGGCGTTGAAATTCTTTTTCTCATATTCCGTAGCGTAGACGTACACCACGAAAGCCAGCAGGGGAATCGCATACCACTGGAACACCTCGCCGTTTCGCAGGATGGACAGGGCTTGTTGAGTTAACTCGGGATGGTTCATGAAATTCATTATCCAAGAGAATACCGATTAGTCAAGCACCGATCGGAAAATAAACTATTGTGCCTGCTCTATCAAGGGATTATACTATTCATCGATGGAAAAGACGACCTGGGTAGAAAACCTGTCGGACATCCTTTTCTGGGATACAGCCCGTGATTCCGTGGATCCGGAAAAGCACCTCCGGTGGATACTGGAGCGGGTCCTGGAATTGGGGGATTACAACGATTGGGTGATCGTGAAAAGTAATGTTACGGTGGAACAGATGCGGAAAGAACTCAGCCGGTTGCGGATCGACCCAAAAGCCCTGAACTTCCTGGAGCGGTATGTACACGGAACTGATCAAATATCCCGATAGTGTGGATTCCCGCTTACTGAATGTGCTCGACTTTATAATGTCCCAAGAATCCCTGGCAGCTTTCGCCCTCGCCGGCGGAACATCCTTAGCTCTTCGTTTCGGACATCGATCTTCGGAAGACCTGGACTGTTTTTCCCTGGAAAAGTTCAACTCTGATGCTTTACAGGCTTTTATTACTGATTCCTTCCCGGACACCCAGGTCTTGAACCGCACCGCCGGAAGCCTGTGTGTTGAGATACACGGTCTTAAGGTCGATTTCCTGCACCACCCCTTCCCCCTGCTTGAAAAAGTCGACATCTCCGGGCAAAACCGGTTTCTATCAGTGTCCGACATCTCCGCCATGAAGATAAACGCCGTAACGAACCGGGGTTCGAAAAAGGATTTCTTTGACATATATCTTCTTCATACGATCGGAATGTCTATATCCGCCGATCTTGAAAATTTTAGAAAGAAATACAACGGCAATACCTTGCTAGCTCTTCGCAGCCTGGTATGGTTCGAAGACGCGGACGCGGAACCGGATCCGAGAATTCTGAACGGTTGGACCTGGGATCTGGTTAAAACACGTATATCGGAGCTTGTGGATACAATTATTGTTCAATAGGTTACACAACTAAACCTGTTGCTCGTCATTGATCTATTCATGTCGGGGTTCTCCTAGACATCACTCCTGAAAACGATATCCGCCGGGCCCAGAGCCCCAGGGCCGGGTTGGAGATATAAAACACCTCTTCTCCCGAAGGCAGGCTGTTCCACCCGTTCTTCAGGGTATCGGGGTTGTAGAGCTTCATCATGGCGCCGAGATCGGCATAGGAAAACCCGGCGGCTTCAACCTCTTGCCGGCTCAAACCGCCGGGGGCGTAGGTGACGCGGAAACGCCCGTCGGAGGACCCGTGGATCAGGTGGGCCGCGGCGCACAGGTTTTCCTTCAGGTCTTTTTGGCGTTCCGTCAATGAAAGGATCTCTTCCCTGCCGGCGTAACCGTACCGGCGGATCAGGGCGTCGATACCGGCGTCTTCCCCGAAGTCCTTCACCCCCGGAGCGAGGATAATCAGCTCTCCGCCGTCGGACAAAGCCATGCGGGTCCGGTAAATCGCCTTGTTCCCCAGCCAGGTGCTCCGGTACTCTTCGGGGTCCAGGTACACCACGACCTTTTCCAAGGGCTTGTCCAGGAGCGACACGTTCACCTGAAAGGAAAGCTCCGCCGCCTGCCTGAACACCTCTCCGTCATCCCCGGCGAAAAAGCCCCGGACCTT
>JAFGDJ010000201.1 GCA_016932135.1 Spirochaetales bacterium
CCCGACACCGAAGAAACCAGCGACCATCGGCCCGTGGCGGCGGAAGTGCGTTTTTAATTGATCCGGCTTTTTTTCACTTTCCTTCTCTTCCCCGGGGGGCTATATTTACATTAATGGCTGGAACGGTATATCAAGCCCTGGGGTTTGTCGGACGGACCGGGCCCGCAGCCCTGGTTCTGCTTCTCACGGTCATCCTGATAGCGGTTGTCAGGGTGTTCCTTTATCACCCACTTTCTCTGCCGTTCTGGCGAAGCTTCTCATTCCACCACCCCCTCCGGTACATCCTTTCGTCATCCGGAAGAACTTTCCTTCCCCAATCCCCCTTGCGGGGTCCCCCGGTTTTCTCCTGATTTTTCCCATTCCACATTGCTAAACCGAAGGAGAAACCATGAAAACCTCTTCTCTTTTTCATAAAAAACAATCTAAAAACCCTTCCTACGCTCTGAAGCGGCTGAAGGGAATTCCCATCCATACCGACCTGGAAGAATACACCCGAAGGGTTCAGCGGATTCGATCGTACCGTTTGGAGTCTCTGACGGATGGTAGCCTCAAAGCCCGGGCGGAGGCCTTTCGCGGAGAGGCCTTACAAAGTGCCGAGTCTGGAGATCGCCTGCCGGAGTATTTCGCCTTAACCGCGGAAGCGGTCCGCCGGGTGTTGGGCTTAAGGGTGCATGATACTCAGCTTGTAGCCGCCCAGGTGCTGTTCGAAGGAAACCTGGCCCAGATGAGAACCGGGGAGGGGAAAACCCTATCGGCGGTCTTTGCCGCGGCTTATCGGTCCTTGGAGGGTTCAGGGGCGCATATTCTCACCGCCAACGAGTACCTGGCCCAGCGGGACGCCCGGTGGATGAGAGAGGTCTACGCCTTTTTAGGACTTTCCACCGGGTATGTGGTGGAAAACATGACGGAGGAAGAAAAAAAGATCGCCTATCGGCGGGATATCACCTATACCACGGTGAAACAGGCGGGTTTCGATTACCTCCGGGACAGCCTGCGCTACCCCGGCGAAGAGAGAATCCAGCGGCCCTTTTACTATTGCCTGGTGGATGAGGCGGATTTCATCATGATTGATGAAGCGAGAAACCCTCTGGTCCTGGCCGGTGAAACCGAATTTTCTGATATAGACCCTGAGCGGATCGACAGGGTAGTCCGTTCTCTTACGGAGCAAACCCATTTTACCCTGGACAGGTACGGAAGAAACTGTTTTCTAACCCTGGAAGGTCAGCGGGAGGTGCAGCGGCGTCTGGACTGCGGAGGTATGCACCGGGAAGAGGACGAGCCCCTGTATGCGGCAGTTCATGTGGCACTGCAGGCGCATCATCTCCTTCACCGGGAAGTGGATTATCTGGTGCGGCCGGAAGGGGTTATCCTGATCGATGAAGGAACCGGCCGGGTAGCCGACCGACGCCGGTGGCCCTACGGCCTGCAGACGGCTCTGGAAGTTAAAGAGGGTCTTGTTCCCCGTAAAGAGGGGACGGTTCTCTCATCCGTGACGGTGCATCATTTTCTTACCCTGTACCCAAAACTGGCCGCCATGACGGCCACGGCGGTATCTGCCGCGGGGGAGTTTAAGGCTTTCTACGGTTTGGATACCTTTATCATTCCACCGTATCATCCTGAAAAGAAAGAAGACCTTCCGGATCTGGTGTTCTCCACCGCCCAGGCGAAGCTGTCTGCCCTGATCGAAGAAATCGGGAAGGTGCACCGTACCGGCAGACCCATTTTAGTGGGAACCCGGACGGTAAAGGAGTCGGCGGAATTGTCGAGCCTGCTGGATAAGGCGGGAATACCGCATCAGGTTCTCAACGCAAAGAATGACCGCTCTGAAGCCGTTGTAATCGCCCGGGCGGGAATGCTCGGGGCTGTTACGATTTCTACCAACATGGCTGGAAGGGGCACGGACATACGCCTGGGCGGTCCCGCAGGGGAGAATATGTCCGAAATCCTCCGGCTGGGAGGACTGTATGTGGTGGGGACAAACCGTCATGCCAGTGTCAGGATAGACAACCAGCTCCGGGGAAGGGCGGGCCGCCAGGGGGACCCGGGGGCTTCCCGGTTTTTTATCAGCCTGGAAGACGACCTGGTAAGGCGTTTCGCCATTACCGATTTCATCCCCCGGCGGTACTTAGGTTCTGATAATCCTCGTCCGATTTCCGACCCCCGGGTGGCCAAAGAAATCGCCCGGGCTCAAGCTATTATCGAGGAACAGCATTTTCAGATGCGGACCACTCTGCGCCGTTATTCTGAACTGCTGGAAAGGCAGCGCCGGGCCCTGGTTACCGTACGACAGGAGGCCCTTGATCACCGCCTTCCTCCGGAACTTCTTCGCTCCTGCGGCATGGAGGAAAAGCCCTTTCATCAAGAACTGGGCCTTCTTTTTCTATCAAAGCTGGATACCTTTTGGAGGAATCATCTGGTCTGGGTAGATGAACTGAAAGAGGGAATTCATCTCCGGCGCTTGGGAGGGGAGGATCCTTTCCTGGCTTTTCTTAAGGATGCCTCCGATGCCTTTGAAAAAGGGATGCTGGAGGTGATGCGGGAAACCGCCGGAGAATTTCTATCCCCGGGAACCACATCGATGCATCTGAAATTTCCCGGGGGGCGGCCGAGCAGCACCTGGACCTATATGATCAACGACAACCCCTTTCCGAATTTTCGTCTTTTTTTACTGAGTTCCGGGGGTCTGGGGAATCCGGCAAAAGCGCTTACGGCGATGTTCGTCCTTCCTTTTGCACTGTTATTCCGGGGAAAGAAAAAGAAAAGGAATAGCTAAGCTTCGCCCCGCTTCACCAAGACAGGACACTGGTTTATACTGATGAAGTCGACTGTCTGTATCAGCTGTACCGGAGGTTTGGATCAGGTGCTTTTTCGAGTTAGTCTTATTGTTCTTCTTATTCTTTCCTCCGCCGTTAATGTCTATTTCATTTTCTCGACCCTCAGGAAGAAACTTGCCGCCGGAGGAAAAGCCTATTCCCTTTTGCTCTTATCTGTATCGATTTACCTGCTGGGATACGCTCTGGAATTGTCTTCATCCACCCTTGAAGGGATATTCCTGGCAATCCGGCTGGAGTACCTGGGCATAGCTTCGTTCCCCGTCCTCTGGCTCCTGTTGGCCATGAGGTATTCGGGAATCCTGAAGGTGGTCCGCCCCCGGTTTATCATGTTCATGTTTGCGGTCCCACTGGTGTTTCTCGCTCTGATATGGACCAATGAGTATCATCACCTGTATTACCGCAGCCTGTCCCTCCATCCTGAAAGCCCCTTCCCCCTGGTTTTGCTGGAAAAGGGACCTTTTTATTACGGGTTTGTCATTTTTATGTACCTTTGTTTTTTTATGGGAAACATCTTTTTTATAAGGGTATACCGGGAAAGTGTCGAGTCCTTTCGAAAACAGGCCCTGGTGGTGGTTTTAATATCCTTTATCCCCTGGGTTAGCAATATTATATATCTCGCGGGAATAGTGCCGTACAACCTGGATCTGGGCTCCCTGGGTTTGGGAATCGCAGGACCACTGCTGGGTATCGCCATGGCCCGGATGAAGAGTTTCAGAATAACACCTATTGCCAGGAGGCTCATCTTTCAGGATATGGCGGATCCGGTGATGGTTATTACGCAGGAAGGGTATCTGGCGGATTTCAATAACGCGGCCCGGGCCGTTTTCCCTTTTCTGGACTCGGAGAGTATCGGTATAAGCCTTCGAAAAATTACGGGCCTGCCGAAGGATCTGATCTCTTCCGCTGAAACCGGAATAAAGGAAGATCCCTGGATGTTGTCACTGCGCAGAGAAGGAAAGACCCTGTACTACCAGGTCCGAAAGAACATTATGGATGCTCCGCCTCATTGCAGAGGGGGCGGAATTATCACCCTGGTGGATCTGACCGAGGAAATGGAGCTTCGGCAGCGGCTGGAACATATCGCCTCCCACGACGGCTTGACCGGTATCCTGAACCATCGACACTTTATGACCCTGGCGGAACATGAACTGTCCCGGGCGTCCCGTTATGATACACCGATATCCTTAATCATGCTCGATCTGGATTATTTCAAGATCGTCAACGACACCCTGGGGCATCACGCCGGAGACCAAGTGTTGATAAGCACCGCTTCCTGTCTATCCGGAAGCCTAAGGAGTTTTGATATCTTCGGCCGTTACGGCGGGGAAGAATTTATTATTCTCCTGCCGGAAACGGATTCGACTACCGCCGTATCCATAGCCCAGCGTTTAAGACACAATCTGGAAAAGAACTCCATCTCTCTGAATAACCGATCGGTGGGAGTGACCGGTAGTTT
This sequence comes from Spirochaetales bacterium, assembly GCA_016932135.1. Classification (GTDB taxonomy): domain Bacteria; phylum Spirochaetota; class Spirochaetia; order JAFGDJ01; family JAFGDJ01; genus JAFGDJ01. Next base: position 4,291 of record JAFGDJ010000201.1, read on the forward strand.
CGGTGTGGCATCCGCCCCGCCCACGGAACGATCCCTGGAAGCCCTGATTACCGCCGCCGACAGGGCCTTGTACCGGGCCAAAGCCGGCGGGAGAAACAGTGTCGAGGCGGCTCAGCCGCCTAAAGCAGCCCCTCCTCCAAGAAGCTGAAATAAGCGTCGGTGGTAAAGATGATATGATCCAGCAGGGGTATCCCGAGGATATCCCCCGCCTGTTTCAACCGGGAAGTCACTTCAGCGTCTTCTCCGCTGGGTTCCAGGTTGCCGGAAGGATGGTTATGAGCCACCAACAGGGCCGCCGCCCGTTCGGTCAGAGGATCGGCGAAAACTTCCCGGGGATGTACCACGGTTCTGTTTACCAGCCCCACTGAAACTACGCGGATAGACATAACCTCATGAGCCCCATTTAAGGATAAAGAGAGAAGACACTCCTGTTTCCTCTCGGCGTAGTGGCGGATCAGGGGAAGAATTTCCTTTGGGCGGTGAATCCGGTTTCGGCCGGGACACAATACCCGGCGGGAAAATTCCAGGGCTGCCGTCAAGAGGGCCACCTTTGCCGTACCGATTCCCCGGACCGATAGCAGGGTTTCCGGAAGTACCGAAGGTTCAAGGGTATCCAGCAGAGAAAGAACCTCACCGGCTAACCGAAACACGTCTTTTCCCCGGGTGCCGGTACCGAAGAGCAGGCAAAGCAGTTCCTGATCCGATAAAGAGCCGGGTCCCTGGGCGAACAGTTTTTCCCGGGGAAGAAGGGCATCCTCGCCGTAGTGAACCATCTGCCTCTGTGGACCCGATTTCTCGGATGGCTCCCTCCGGGGCAGTTCTTTCAGGGTGGTATATCCCTTTTCCAGTTTATTCTTCATATCCACCCTATACGGATAAGAAAGGGGAGATGCTTCAAAGGAAAATGTAGATTTATTCTAGGACGGTTTCCATGGTTTAACCGGCGGAGATAACTCTGTTTCTTCCGGCGGTTTTTGCCCGATACAGGGCTTTATCCGCCCGGATAATCAGCTCCGACGGAGAATCGGGGGTGCGATATTGTGCGACTCCGATGCTTAAGGTTCCAGCCCGGAGAGACCCTTTGGTTTTCCACCGGGTATGGATGGCCAGCGAAGAAACGGCACCCCGAAGTTTCTCCGCCAGTATGACGGCTCCTTCCAAGGAAACCCCTGGAGAGAGAATGAGGAACTCCTCTCCTCCCCAGCGGCTGATAATATCGGTGGAACGACAGTTTTTTTTCAAGGCCCGGGCTATTTCCTGCAATACCTGATCACCTTCGTTATGCCCTAAGTCGTCGTTTATCTTCTTGAAATGATCCACATCACAGAGAAGAACCGAGAAGGCCGTATGATACCTTTCCGCCCGTTCGATTTCCGAATGAAGAACCAGGTCTATGTGTCTTCGGTTGCAGAGTCCGGTTAACTGGTCGGTGGTGGAGAGCTGTTCCAGTTTTACCAGATTCTCTTCCATGGCCAGGGTGAATTCCGACACGGCGGCGGCTATAAGGGACACTTCGTTTTTTGACCTGGTATAAGTTTTCCTGAAAAGGTCTCGGACCTCCTGAAAGGAACCCCGGTCCTTTGCCATGCGGGATAACCCTGTAAGCAGTATTGAGTAAGGGCGCAGGTATCCCCGTAATGTAAGAATTAACACCAAGGGGAGGAGAAGGGAAACCAGAAGTAATGCCCAGGAGAACTGTTTTCGAAGTTCCTCCATGCGGAGAAGCTGCCTGTGTTGATAAAAAAACACCGAGGATTCCGAAGGAAGAAGAGAGCCGGAAGATTCGCCGAAGGAAATTTCTTTGGTGTAGTAGAGACTCTGGTGATCTTCAGAGCTTGTGTAAAGGTTGTCATCGAAACGGATTCGCAGCCCCAGTCCGCTGCCCTGGGTGAGGGTGTCGAGGAGATAGGGTGTTATTTCCACGGCTACCACGACAGTACCCAAGGGATTGTCGCGATGGAGATATACCGGTTTCGTTGATGCCAGGTGTACAGTTCCATCAAGACGAAAGAATCCCCGGGTGCTTTCCCCGGACAGGGCTTGTTTTACGGGGGCGGTGTCGGAGAGATCATTGGAGAAGATAAAATGATTATCTGAGCGGGAAAGAATGAGGCCTTTCGAGTCGGTAAACAGAATCTTACTGATTTTATCGGAATGAAAAAGCCTGCTCCACTCATAGAGAAAGGACGTGTCTGCCTCTTGAATCGCTTCGGCCGTATCTCTCGAACTGGAAAGAATTCCCGCCGTGTTTTCCAGTTCATGCAGCAAGGAGTCTATCCTGGAAACCACCAGTGAATATTTCAGTATATCCTCCCGTTCGGAGCTTTGTTTTTCCAGGGAGATAAAGGTTGTTAGCTGATACAGTAATGTAATGAGCAGCAGAATGCTGGGAATTACCGCGGCGGAAATGACACGAATGGTCAGCTTCATGGAGATGCTTCCGTTCCCGGAACGCGTTGAAAACTGATATAAAAAAATGAAGATCCCTCGATAAAGTCCGGGGAATAACTTGTAAAATTATTTCTTCTCATAAATGGCACTATAGGGAAAAAGGTTTCCTCTGTCAAATCCGTGTTTCCTGTATATTTCTTCCCCTTTTTTAAAAGCCACCCAGGCCTGTAAAGCAGGGGCGATTTCGGGAGCTATTCGAGAAAAGCCCTTTCCTGTAAAATATGGGTTCGGGTTTACCTTGAGCGCGGAAACCTTGAAATCAGGGTTTGTAAGGAGTAACGCCGATGATTGAATTCGACCGTATTACTACCCGCGGCGGGGACCGGGGTGAATCGAGTCTCTACGATGGTCAACGACGTCGAAAAGATGATTTGGTCTTCGATACCCTGGGGGATATGGATGAACTTTTCAGCTACCTGGGGGTGGTCCGGGCTTCCGGTATTCCCGACCCCTGGAAAAAACGGCTGGAAGAAGTGCAGCAGGATCTTCTTGTCCTGGGCGGCGTCATCGCCATGCCTTCGGGCGTTCCGGAAGGAAGAAGGCTTATTACCCGGCAGGATGTGGAACGGCTGGAAAAGTGGGAAAAGGAACTGATGGATCAGATGGAATTAACTGGAGGTTTTGTGACCCCGGGGAAAACCCTTCCCGCCGCCCATACGCATGTCGCCCGAACCTTGGCCCGGAGGCTGGAGCGACGGCTGGTAACCAACATCCGGGAACGGGGTCAGGCAGCCCTTATTCCGGGGCAGAACTACGTCAATCGTCTTTCCGACCTTCTCTATGTCATGGCTCTTCGGTGGGAGGAGGGGGAACAGGCATCTCTTCTTTAGGAGTCTTCCGTGGGGAAGGTGATGGTATACTCCGGAAAGGGGACTTTTTTCAGGCTGACGGTACCGCCGATTTGAGCCGTAAGGCTGACAATCAATCTGAGTCCCAGGGTCTGCTGGTTTTCCAGATCGATTTCCTCTGGAAAAGGTTGGCCCGAGTTACTGAGTCGTACCGTGCAGGACCGATGATCACCGGTTGTCTGTAGGTAAGCCTGGAACTTCGCGTCCTTTTCACCGGGAAACCCGTGCTTTATGGCGTTTGTGGCGATTTCATTGATTATCATACCAAGGGGAATGGCTTTCCTGGTACTCAGAGTAATATCTTCGATCTCTTCGTCGCACTGAACCGGCTGTTCACTGAAGGAACTGAATACCGTTTTCAGGATGTCGTGGATGTATGTGCGGGCACCGATGTACGCCGGCGTCTCTTCCGGCTTGATATGTTCGTGAAGGATTCGTATGGCGTCTATCTTGTGCTCCAGGTCGGAAATGTCGCAGTTTTCACCCAGCTCCGCGTTTTTCATGCGGACAAGAGCGGACACCATGAGCAGGTTGTTCTTGACCCGATGATTGAGTTCCTGCATCAGTGAATTTTTTTCATCCAGGGCATTCTGGAGCTTTTCCTCATATTTTTTCTGGTCGGTAATGTCTCTCAGAATTGCTTGCAGCATGATCTTCTTACTTTTGTTATGAATTAATCCCATATGGGCTTCTCCCACCCGCCTTTCACCGGAGGCGTGTCTCCAGTTGAAAATAATTCTCTTCTTGGCTATTCCTGTCACCACCGATTTCAGAATTTCCGCGTACTCTTCCAGGTCTTTTTTAAACAGGGTTGGAATTGATAAAAAGTGGATGCCGACGAAGGACTCCGCCCTTTCATAACCCGTCAGTTCCAGAAAAGCCCGGTTCACGCTTAAGACTTTACCGCTGAGACTCATTGTTATGATACCGTCGGGGGAGGATTCAACCAGGTTCCTGTATTTCTCTTCACTCTCCCTCCTTTGATCTTCATATTCCTTCCTTTCCGAGATATCCCGAACAAAACTAATAATGAAAGTATCCTGGTTATCAGAAACGAGGGCGTTGCTAATTTCGACGGGGAATACGGTACCGTCCTTACGGATATTCAGCCCCTCAAAGATAGAGTTTTTATGATTTTTCAACTCTTTTTTAAGGGCGTCGCCTTTTCTGCTCCGTACCTTCGGGGCTTGAAGGTCCGATACCTTCAGGGCAAGCAGTTCTTCCCTGCTGTACCCCATCATCTCGCAGGCTTTCCGGTTCACATCGATTATTCGGTCGTCAACGGTTTCCAGGAAGATCGCGTCGTAGGCGTTTTCGAAGAGGATATGAAATCGGTTTTCCTTCTCCCGAAGAGCCTTTTTCTCCGTTATATCGGTAATGAATCGAATGAACCGTGCAGGCTCGCCGTAGATATTCCAAACCGCCTTTCCTTTATCATTCACCCAGATATACCTACCGTCCTTTCGCCGCATTCGGTAGGTTGATTCATAGAAAGGAACAGTTTTACTAAGATAATCGGCAGCTTTTTTTTCGGCTTCTTCCCTGTCTTCAGGATGAAGAAGACCAACCCAGGAATCGGGAACAGCGGGTTGCCCATCCGACCGGTAACCGAGCATGGTGAGAAAGGTGTCGGAATAAAAAACGGTATCATGCTGGATATCCATATCCAGGAGCCCGGCTCCTGTGGCTTCTATTCCTATTTTCAGCCTTTCTTCACTCTCCAGGGTTCTGCGGTGGGCGTCGAAAAGCTCGAAAGCCATGTTGATGGCTTCGATAAGAACGAATTCGCCGGAGTTTTTTAATACATACCCGTACCGGGTTATCCCCTTGACCCTGTCGACCATCTCCTTTTCCGAGTGACTGGTAAGAAAGATGATTGGAAGACGATGGTCCTTGAGAATCCGTTCCGCCGCTTCAGTGCCGTCCATCTTTTTCCTTCCGAGATCGATATCCATAAGAATAAGATCCGGGGAATGCTCGTCGGTGGCTGCCAGCGCTTTCTCGCCGCTGTAGGCTGTTACAACATGAAACCCGTATCTCTCAAGGACTCGCACTTCCCGCGCGGCAATAAGGGCTTCATCTTCCACGAGGAGGATTGTCTTCGGCGGTTCTTTCATTCTCTCTCCATGCATTACTAGGCGCTTGTATAATTCTATAAAAAAAACGGGCGATGCGCAAAAAAGTAACCTGTATTGTAGCCACACACCCGATGGATCAATGAATCTACCTTTAGCTTGGACGGGTTAAATATAATCTAATAATAATATATAATTGTATATATGCTATGCACAGAACGGGAGTTGACAGAGAATGGAAAAGGCAAAGGTATACTTTACTGATTTTCGTACGGTGGCTTATGGCGACGGGCTTCCCACCAAGCTCAAAAAATTAATAAAAAAGGCCGGTCTCGGGCAGATCGATATGAACGGAAAGTTTGCAGCCATCAAGATGCATTTCGGGGAGCTGGGGAACATCAGTTATCTCCGCCCCAATTATGCTAAAGCCGTGGCTGATGTAGTAAAGGAGCTGGGGGGCAAACCTTTTTTAACCGATTGCAACACCATGTATCCGGGCAGCAGAAAAAACGCCCTGGAACATCTGGAATGTGCATGGGAAAACGGTTTTACACCCCTTACCGTGGGCTGTCCTGTTCTGATAGGGGACGGACTCAAGGGGACCGACGATATCGAGGTTCCCGTCGTCGGCGGCGAATATGTAAAAGAGGCGAAAATAGGGCGTGCTATCATGGATGCCGATGTGTTCATCAGCCTGACGCATTTCAAGGGACATGAGATGACCGGATTCGGCGGGACCATAAAGAATATCGGGATGGGATGCGGCTCTAGGGCAGGGAAGAAGGAGCAGCACAGCAGCGGGAAGCCCTATATAAAACCTGATCTGTGCACGGGCTGCCTGAGGTGCCGGAAGGAATGCGCAAACGATGCTCTGGTGTTTGACGCGGCGGCAAAAAAGATGAGTGTCGATCATGATAATTGCGTGGGCTGCGGACGGTGCCTGGGGGCCTGCAATTTTGACGCCATCGCGTTTGAAATCGATACTGCCGTCGAGCTGCTGAACCGCCGCATGGCCGAATATACGAAAGCCGTGGTGGACGGGCGTCCCGCGTTCCATATATCCCTGGTAGTGGATGTATCCCCCAACTGTGACTGTCATGGTGAGAATGACGCACCCATCCTTCCCAACCTGGGCATGTTTGCATCCTTTGATCCCCTGGCACTGGATCAAGCCTGCGCGGATGCATGCCTGAAGGCCGAACCCCTTCCCGGAAGTCAGCTGTCTGATAACATGGTAAAACGGGATTTTGTTGACCATCATGACCACTTCGTCAACTCCACACCTGAGTCAGAATGGCGTACCTGCCTGGAGCATGCGGAGAAAATCGGCTTAGGTAGCCGGGAATATGAGCTGATCAGGGTAAAATAAAGTAAAGAGTGCATCCCG
>JAFGDJ010000028.1 GCA_016932135.1 Spirochaetales bacterium
CTATACCCCCGACGCGATTCGAACGCATGACCTACTGCTTAGGAGGCAGTCGCTCTATCCTGCTGAGCTACGGGGGCGGTCTGTCGGGTATATTACCGGTAGGCGGAGGGGGTGTCAACGGCATAATGAAAGGCGGACTCTCATTTCTTCAATGGTCAAATAGTAAAAAAATGATTAACAATTTTCGTAAGCTGCTGAGATCATATAAGTAATATAATTGAAAGGGTCGTGTTTCGTATTGCTAGAGAGGAGGAGTACGTCAGGCGGCTTTTTTTTTACCATTTCTTTCCAATCAAATATATAACACTGATCCGGACATAAACAGGAGGATGAAGAGTGTCTAAAAAAGCGGTCTTGTTCGCGGTTCTTTTGCTCTCCGGGTTCTGATCTGTCGGATTTCTCGCAGCGCAAGACGAGTCAGCGGAATATGAAATTCCCTTCGGTCTTGAACGGGCCTATTTCGTCCGCTATCCGGGTTTTTTACAGAATTATGGCAAGAAATACTATCTTGTGGAAAATGGGGAGGTTGTCACTACTGAAGATGGCACGCCCTTTCTTAAGCCGGGGGTTATCCTTTCGGACCTTCTGGACGGACCGGATGTTACCCGACTCATCGTCAAGGCCAAGGATCCGGACGACAGTATCATGGTCTATTTCAGGGAAGTTATCAGCCGGTCGGTTACCACGGTAACCCAGGGTACCTCCCTGGTAGGTTCCTATGTCAATGAAGAATATAACGACAGGCTGGCCATCGATCCTACCCCCGGCATTATTTTTGTCATGTCCGGAACACCGAGAGATGAGTATACCTTCCGGTTCGTAGCCAATAAGGACGAAGATACCGGTACGAGCTGGCGAATTAAAAATGATGGAACAACCCAGACCTGGGAACTGAAATCCGGAAATGTAAAGGCTGCCAACGGCTTCTTCTGGGCCTCTATCATCCTTTACAGCCTGGGCGGGGGACTGGGAGCTTATGCGGTTGCGGATATGGTTGTGCCTTCGGATGAACCGATGAAAGATCTGTATTCTCCGTATCGGTATCCCGACATGACCGAAGAAGAATTTGACGCGGCTTTCGAGGAAGAATACGCCACCTGGGAGGATGTCTGGGCTGCCCGGCAGCAGCTCCTGTGGATAGGAACCGCCGCCGGTATTCTGGCGGGAGTCGGATGTACCATCGGACAGGTGGTTGTATCACCCAGGGCGATTCAGGTGAAAATCAAGGTATAGAAAGCCCGGTGCTACCCGATAACCTTCACTTCCCTCATCATGTCGAGAAGGGATTCGAAGGACACTACCTTATCCGCCAGTTCCCCGGTGAGAAGCATTCCCTTGGGCAGCAGCATGATACCGCTGGTGAGGTACACGTCCTCCTGCAAAATCATTCCTGGCTTTAAGTCCCGGACAAAGACCGACCGGGTTTCTTCAGGGTCGTCGGAAAGACCGGCGCGGATAAAAGCGCAGAAGGGTTCGGCGATCTTCGGGTCATACAGTATGCCCGAGCGGTCCTCGATGGCTAAGAGGGCCTGTCGTCGGTTCATGGAGGATTTATACTGCAGATTGTCGTAATCGTTTGCCACCCGGAGGAACCGGGCTCCCAAAGGTATTTTTTCGCCGTGCAGTCCGTCGGGATATCCTCCCCCGGTATACTCTTCGTGGTGGGACCGGATAATCGTAGCCACCCTCTTGAGATTATACATGCTGCCGACGATTTTTTCCCCGGTAACGGGATGACGGCGGAAAGCTGTAATGTCGGGTTCCTTCAGTTCACTTTCCGGTTTTAAGACGATTTCCTCACCGGTGCCTATCAAACCGATGTCGTGAAAGAGAGCGGCGTAGTAGTACAGATAGACCGTGTCGTTACCCAGGTTGAGATGTTCACAGAATTGACGCTGAACTTCGGCCACCCGGCGGACATGGCCTCCCATGTACCGGTTGGACAGCGACATGACCGAGGTGAGTAAATAGGCCAGGTCTTGAAAGTTCCTCCGGACCGTTCGTTTGATCCGGTCTACCGAGTTCAATTGCCGTTTCAGAGCACTTTTTTCCTGCTCCAACCGGGCTATTTTCTGAAGAAAGACTTTTCGTTCATTTTCTTCCATTGAAAAACCCCTTTTCCCATGAAAGAGTAAACCCCCCTTGAGGAAAATGCAAGGAATTTACAAGCCCGTATCCTGCCATTGTCCGTCCAGGTAGACCCGCACGTTCCGGTAACCCGCCTGCCGGCAGAGTGCTGCCGACTGGTGAAAATGAAAATCCAGGTGTTCCGGGCGATGGGCGTCGGCGCTGATCACCAGAGGAACGGATAAGCGATGAGCCTCGGAAAGGAGCCACGGGCCGGGATAGACGGTGTCGATGGCTCCCCGGGAGATCCCCCCGGAGTTGATTTCCAGGGTTATCTGTTTTTCCGAGGCTAATGTCAGGGCCTCCAGGGCGCAGGCGCGGTACCAGGCTTCCTGTTCGTCGAAGTAACGGTTGTTTCGGTTTTTCTTTTTTACCAGGTCGAAATGGGCCAGGAAGTCGAAGGAATGGCGTTCCATCAACTCGCATACCATGGTGTAATAATCCTTCACCAGGTTTTTGATGTTCCTGCCGTAGGTCTCGGTGTAGAGAGCTTCGAATTCCTCGTCCGGGCCGTCCACCGAGAGGTATTCCTCTCCCTCCCCGCGATGTTTGAGCATATGGACCGCCCCGATGATGTAATCCAAACCTTCATCAGCCAGATCGTCGGGTCCCCAGAGGCCCCGGAGATAATCCACCTCCAGGCCAAGATAGACCTGCAGCTTCCCGGAAACGCTCTTTTCGGCCTTCCGCACATCTTCCCGGTACAAAGGCAGGTTTTCCTTTTTCATGTTCCAGGATGTATCAAAGGGAACGGGGCTGTGACTGGAGAAGCCCAGGACGGAAAGGCCCCGTTTCTCGGCTTCCAGAACATAGTTTTCCGGAGTGCCCGTACCGTCGCAGTAGAAACAATGGGTGTGGTAATTGGTTTTCATCATAACAGGGCCAGTATATCAGGTTTCGCTCCCTCAAGGCCAGTTGAAATTTAACGGGTCAGTGTATATAAAAGGTGATATGGCAATGTTCAACTCAAAAGATGAATACTACGATGCCCTGCGTTCGAGAGCTCATCTCCCTTCAGGGTTCCGCGCCGGCACCACGGCATTATCCTTTTTCCCCCAGGAACGTCCCGCCGATACCCCGTATCGGATGAACCTGTCCCTTATCCGGATGGACGCTCCGGCGGGAATCGCCGCCGGGGTGTTTACCCGAAACGTTTTTCCGGGAGCCCCGGTGGTAGTCTGTCGCCGACGTTTATCCTCGGGTTCCCCGGCAGGGGTCCTGATCAACAACCGCATCGCCAACGTATGTGCCCCCGGCGGGGAAGAAACGGCGGAAGAAATCCTCACGGAACTGGAAG
>JAFGDJ010000202.1 GCA_016932135.1 Spirochaetales bacterium
GCCGGTTATATCGGTTCGATGATCGAATCGGTAGGTGACTACTACTCCTGCGCCAGAATTTCCGAAGCTCCCATTCCGACGGAAAAGCTTATCTCCAAGGGAATCGGCGCCGAAGGCGTGGGCTGTTTTGTGGCCGGTATCTTCCAGACCTGTAACGGGACCACCTCCTACTCCGAGAACATCGGTTCCATCGGTCTCACCAGGGTAGCGAGCCGCCGGGTTATCCGCTGCGCCGCCATCATCCTGCTGGTGCTTCCCTTCTTCGGGAAATTCGGCATGGTTCTGGCAACTCTGCCTCAGCCTATCGTCGGAGCCCTGTTCTTCGCCATGTTCGGTCTCATCGCCGCGGTCGGTCTCTCGAACCTGCAGTTCACCAACCTGAACAACTCGAGGAACCTGTTCATCATCGGCGCCGGTTTCTTCGCCGGACTCTCGTTGCCCGCCTATTTCGGCGCGGCTTCCATGGTAACCGGTGACCCCGGATCCGCCGCTTATGTTATCACGAACATTCTGCAGACGATCCTCACCACCGGTATGGCCGTTACTGCCATCATAACCATGATCCTCGACAACCTTCTCCCCGGTGCCACCAGGGAAGAACGGGGTCTCACAGTCTGGGAAGCCGAAGCCAGTGACGAAGCATGGGTCAAGGCTGAAGAAGAATGGAAAAAAATCCCGGTTGGATATGCCAACTGGTCCGCGATCAAGTAATTATCTTTACCTGATCAACTCAATCAACAGGGGATGCTCCTCACGGACATCCCCTCTTATTTACTAACATGGTAAGGAGCCTTTCTTGAAAAAACAGAAAACCTCCGGATTGTACGTCCTTCTGGCGGTACTCATGGCTTTGGATATCTATTCCATCTTCAATGCCGGCAACCCTGCCTCCCTGTTTCGCTACATGATCGAAGATCCGGGCTGGGATTTTCTCATTACCAGCATTCTTTCGCTTTCCATTGTTGTCGTTGTTATCCTCATGAATTCCCGCAGAACGAGAACGGACGACCCCATCTATATGCTCCTGCTTCAAAACAAGGATTACATCGAGAAGCTCAGGGAGAAGGGAAAAACCGATGAGGAAATCGCCTTATCCTTCGTGGAACAACTTCATACCGGCAGACTGGCCGGAAAAATCGCCTTTCGCAAGGCGTTAAAACACCTTAAGAGGATTTAGATGGACTTCATGCTTAACCTTCCTCCCATCGCCTTAGGGGCGATTATTTTCGGCATCGTCCTTTACATGGCCTTAATCCGCCATATTGAAACGAAACATCTTTCCGAAAAGTACTCGCCTTCCGAGATGATTCTGGCGTCTTTTGGTGTTACGTATTTCGGACGGGAAAGTGAAATCAAAAAACCCAAACGCATTATGGGTGCTCTCGTTCTCGTCAAAGACGGTATCTATTTCCGGAGCCGTTACAAGAATATTGAGGTATATGTACCCAAGGATTCAATAACTCTTGTCGGTACCACCGATTTTTTCTGTGACAAACCATTGAACGATACGGTGATTCAGATATCCTTTAAAAACGAATCCGGCAGCCTTGATCGGGTAGCCTTCCGAATCCCCGCTCCCGCCAAATGGCTTAATACGGTACAGAAAGCTTTCCTGGGGAGGTAGCCTCTGGACTTTTCCAGGCCTTCCCGGTCATTCCTCCTGCGCATTTTTTTTTGAAAGAATGGGAATTCCCCAACCAGGGTACTTGATAATCCTGTAGTTTTGGGTAATAAATAGTAAAAATATCAATTTTCTGTATTACTGAGAGTAAATATTGAGGTTTTAAGACCTACATTTCGGGGGTAAGTATGGGTAACAGTGAAGCTCTTCAAAACTACAAAGACCGTCGTGCCAAGATGCTCCAAGCCGGTGGAGAGAGCGGCGTACAGAAGCAGCACGAAAAGGGAAAACTCACAGCCCGGGAAAGGATATCCACTTTTCTGGACGACTCGACCTTTATTGAAAGCAATGCCTTCGCCACGGTCCGGACAAAAGAGTTCGGCATGGACACCAAGCGTTTTCCCGGTGACGGCGTGGTAGCCGGCAGCGGAAAGGTAAACGGCCGCCAGGTATTTCTCTCTTCCCAGGATTTTACGGTCCTCGGAGGATCCTTAGGGGAAATGCACGCCTTCAAGATCGCCAGTGCTCAGGAACTGGCTTTGCAGAACGGAGTGCCCTTTGTTTCAATCAACGATTCCGGTGGAGCTAGAATTCAGGAAGGAGTTCTCTCGCTGGAGGGATACGCGAGGATTTTTAAAAACAACACCTTGAGTTCCGGTGTGATTCCTCAGATTTCCGTCATTCTCGGTCCCTGTGCCGGCGGGGCTGTGTATTCCCCGGCCATTACCGATTTCATTTTCATGGTGGACAATGTCAGCCACATGTACATCACCGGCCCTGCGGTTATCAAGGCGGTAACCGGCGAAGATATCAGCCATGAGGAATTGGGCGGGCCCCTGCCCCATTGCGGCAAAAGCGGCGTGGCTCATTTCCGCTTTACCTCGGAAGAAGAATGTTTCGAGGCCCTGAAACGGCTTTTGAGCTATCTTCCTTCCAACAACCGTGAATTGCCTCCGGTAGTGGACACCGGTGATCCGGCGGACCGGAAGAACGATGGTCTTTTCAGTATCCTGCCGGAAGACGCGAAACGGCCCTACGACGTGAAGGACATCATCGCCGAGGTATATGATAAAGACAGCTTTCTGGAAGTGCACGCCGACTACGCGAAAAACATCGTGGTGGGCTTTGCCAAGCTGGCCGGAAGAACCGTGGGTATCATGGCCAACCAGCCGAAATTTCTCGCCGCCAGTCTGGATATCGATTCTTCCGACAAGGCCGCCCGGTTCCTGCGCTTCTGTGACGCCTTCAACGTCCCCATCACCACCCTGGTCGACGTGCCTGGATACCTGCCGGGAATAGCCCAGGAACACGGCGGGATCATCCGGCATGGTGCAAAACTGCTCTATGCCATCGCCGAGGCCAACGTGCCGAAAATCGCCGTGATCCTGCGAAAAGCCTACGGCGGTTCCATGATCGCCATGTCCTCCAAGACCCTGGGGTACGACCGCACCCTGGCCTGGCCCACGGCGGAGATCGCCGTTATGGGAGCCGAAGGGGCAGCAAATATTATCTTCCGCAAGGATATTGATGAGGCGGAAGATAAAGCTGCCAAGCGGGCTGAAAAAATCGAAGAGTTCCGTGAGAATTTTATGAATCCCTACATCGCCGCGGAGCTGGGGATTATCGACGACGTTATCGACCCTGCCTACACCAGGATCGAGCTTATCCGGGCGCTGGAACTGCACAGCCGGAAGCGGGAAGAAAAACCCGCTAAAAAGCACGGCAACATACCGCTGTAAAGGAGGCAGGAAGACAATGAATCTTGAATCCATGAGTTACAGCCTGTTGTCCTCTGTTCTTGGCATCCTCATCGTTTTTATAGCCCTGATTGCCTTGAGTGCCATGATGGTGCTTCTGAAAATGGTTTTCGATGCATCGAAAAGAGTAAAGACGGCTGAAGTACAGACAGCAGCCCCCGCCGCGGCGGCGAAATCTGATGATACTGAAGAACTGGACTGGCTGGGCGCTGCGGCGGCAATCTACCTGCTGGAAGAGGAAGAAGCCCTTGGGGCTCCCAGCGCCGCCGGATGGCTTCCGGGACCGGATGTGAAGACCGACCCCTGGGCCGCCGCCCCGATTCTGCGAACCTATGTGGAGAGGAGCTAAAAGATGAAAAAGACGATCAAATTCCTGTATAAAGGAAAAAGCTACAGTGTGGAGGCCGAGCGTGACGGCAGCACTCTGAATATTACCCGTGACGGAACATCTTATTCGGTAACCCTGCTGGAAGAGAAACAGCCGGCCCGAAAAGCCGCGCCCGTTGCTTCGGCACCGGCTCCTGCCGTATCCCGACCCGCGACACCGAGTCCCGCTCCTGCGGCTCCCGCCACGGCGGTTCCCGGCGCACTGGTCGCCCCGATGACCGGCACCATTAAGGAACTGAAAGTCGCCAAGGGCGACCAGGTATCCTCCGGTCAGCTGGTCATGGTGATGGAAGCCATGAAGATGGACATCGAGGTCTTTTCCGATCGTTCCGGTGCGGTAAAAGATATCTTCGTCGCCCCGGGAGACAACGTCAGGGAAAAGCAGCAGCTCCTGCAGATCGGTTAAGGGGGCGGAAAATGAACTTTTTTGATCTTGTTTGGAAATTTATAGAGAGTACCGGATTTACAGCCATTACCTGGCAGAATCTGGTAATGATCGCCATCGGAGGCCTGTTGATCTATCTCGGTATTGTAAAGCAGTACGAGCCTCTGCTGCTGCTGCCCATCGGTTTCGGCGCCATTCTGGTAAACCTGCCGTTGACCGGGCTCATGGATCCCGGCGGGCTGATCAACTACTTCTATTTCGGCATTCAGGCGGCCATTTTCCCGCCCCTGATTTTCTTAGGTATCGGAGCGATGACCGATTTCGGTCCTCTCCTGGCAAAACCCCAGACTTTTCTTCTGGGTGCCGCAGCCCAGTTGGGTATCTTCGTGGCTCTTCTGGGAGCCAAGGCTCTGGGCTTCACCTTCGCCCAGGCTTGTTCCATCGGTATCATCGGCGGCGCCGACGGTCCCACGGCCATTTATCTCACCAGCAAGCTGGCGCCGGACCTCCTGGGGCCCATTGCCGTGGCGGCGTATTCCTATATGGCTCTGGTACCCATCATTCAGCCTCCCATTATCCGCGCCCTGACCAGCAAAAAGGAACGGATGATTGTGATGGAAGATTTAAAGCCTGTCTCAAAGCGGGTTAAGATTATTTTCCCCATCGCCACCACCATCGTGGCCTCCCTGATCGTTCCCGCAGCAGCACCGCTTCTGGGGATGCTGATGATCGGAAACCTTTTCCGTGAAGCCGGTGTGGTGGAGAGGTTATCGAAAACCGCCCAGAACGAGCTGATCAACATTGTGACCATCTTTCTAGGCATTGCCGTGGGCTCCAAGATGTCCGCCGAACATTTTCTTAC
>JAFGDJ010000203.1 GCA_016932135.1 Spirochaetales bacterium
CGGCTCGGTGCTATGCATCGGTAGGCGGGGCGGATGATACGCCCGCCGCTGACGATTTCTTCAATCCGATGGGCAGACCAGCCGGCAACCCTGGCCATGGCAAAGATAGGCGTGTAAAGATCCGCCGGAATATCCAGCATCTGATACACGAAACCGGAGTAGAAATCCACATTGGCGGAAACGACCTTGTCCGATTGCTTCACTTCCTGGAAGAGACCGGGAGCCATGGATTCGATGAGGCTCATCAGATTGAATTCCTCTTCCCGGCCCTTTTCCCGGGACAGCTCTTGAGCTTTTTCCTTTAACAATACGGCCCGGGGGTCCGACTTGGTATACACGGCGTGTCCGATGCCATAGACGAGGCCGGCTTTGTCGAAGGTCCGACCTTGCAGTATTTTCACCAGATAATCGGAAACCTCTTTTTCGTTGGACCAGTCCTTTACATTTGCTTTAATGTCCTCCATCATTCGGACAACCTTGATATTCGCTCCTCCGTGTTTAGGCCCTTTCAGAGAACAGATGCCCGAGGCAATGGCTGAATAGGTGTCGGTATCACTGGAAGTCACCACATGGATGGTGAAACTGGAGTTGTTCCCTCCGCCGTGTTCGGCGTGAAGCACCATGCAGAGGTCCAGCAGTTCCGCTTCCAAGGGGGTATATGAGCTGTCCGGGCGCATCATATGAAGAAAATTCTCCGACGTGGAGAGGCCCCTTTTAGGCTGATGAATGAAAAGGCTGTTGCCGTAGAAGGCGTAGGACTTGGCTTGATAGCCGTAAGCGGCCATGGTGGGGAGTTTCGCGATTAACTGAATACATTGACGCAGGACGTTTTCTATGCTGATATCGTCGGGATTATCGTCATAGGAATAGGAAACCAGCACGCTCCTGGCCAGCTTATTCATGATATCGGGGCTGGGAATCTTCAGAATCATATCTTCGGTAAAATTCTTTGGTAATTCCCGGTTGTCTTCCAGAGCATTGGTGAAGGTTTTCAGCATATCCTGCTTCGGCAGTTCGCCGAAAAGAAGAAGGAAAGCAGTTTCTTCAAAGCCGAAACGTTTCTCCGATTGAAATCCCTTAACCAGATCGTTAACGCGATATCCCCGGTATTTCAATCTTCCTTCATCGGGCAGACGTTCTCCCTCGTCGAACACATAGCCATGTACATCTCCGATTTCCGTCAATCCCACCAGCACCCCGGAACCGTCGGGATTCCTCAATCCCCGAAGCACATTGAGCCTATCATAGAGTTCCGCCGGGATTTTATTATGCTGCTCCGCCAGAGGTTTGAGTTGCTTCAGATGAGATTGTTTTATCGCTGACATGATTCTCTCCTTTACGAGTACATACCGCAAATGTATGTATATTTATTCACTATTATACCATATTTTTAAATATTATTACAATACGGGAAGATGAGGAAGGCAAAAAAGGCTTTTTATCAAAAGAATCTGTCTACTTCCATGGATTATTCGGCCAAAGGCTGATATCTTTAGTGAAAAGCCCTGCGAGGAGGTCTGGTATGTTTCATCCTCTGAGGTCAAAGCGTTTTTTCTTTTTTCTCTTTCTTCTTTTTCTTGCAATTTCCTGTTCTGTGTTTTCTCAAGCAGTGGCACAGACGAAGACAACCGTCGCTTTTCTCGGTTTTACCGCCAAGGATATCCCGGAATCGGGGGTGGATATTCTTTCCGAGCTGGTACGCAACGAACTGGTTATTTCTCCGGAATATACGGTGATAGACCGGAACCGCACCGAAGATCTACTGAAAGAGATGGAATTTCAGCTCTCCGATTTGAGCGATCAGTCGTCGGTAGTAACGGTAGGAAACCTCCTGGGAGTCCAGAAAGTCATGTCCGGAACCATCGGGCGTCTTGGAGAACTCTATATCATTACCTTGAACATCATGGATGTGGAGACCGGCGCCATTGAACGGGCGGAGACGGAAGAGTTCGTGGGAGTTATGGAGGATCTTCGGAAACCGGTACGTATCGCCGTTCAGAAGCTGCTGGATATCGAAGGAATAGAAGTAGCCCGGGGAACCTATATTCATGTGGCTTCGGAACCCGAAGGGGTGAATATCTATATCGACGGTCTTTTCGAAGGGAGCGCTCCGGCCCGGGTAAAGGTTCCCGGACCCGGGGAATACCATGTCAAACTCTACT
The DNA here is from genome assembly GCA_016932135.1 of Spirochaetales bacterium. Taxonomy (GTDB): domain Bacteria; phylum Spirochaetota; class Spirochaetia; order JAFGDJ01; family JAFGDJ01; genus JAFGDJ01. The sequence goes on from JAFGDJ010000203.1 coordinate 2,163, forward strand.
CGCCGGGGTACCAGGAGTGGATTCAGAAGGTCAAGGTTGAAGAGAATGCCACCTTTTTTGTCAACGCCAAACTTTTGAAAATGGAGAAAGACGCTCCGGTGGACGAAAGAATCCGGGCCCTGCAGGACGGCAGGACGAGTTTTATTGTTATGGCTACCCTTTATTCCCTGGCGGCCACCGAAGCGCTGATCTACGCTTCCGGTACGGATAACGACCGCCTCTATTTCGGCCTGCCCCTGCTCGTCACTCCGGGCTCCTTTTTCCTGGCTCTTCGAGCCACGGATAAAGCCATTATGAATAAAGGGCGTTCTTTTATGATCACCTCCAGCATGCTCTGGGGTTCCACCATGGGATTCACCTCCGGTATCGTTATGTTACCGGGAGAGGACTTGCGGGGTGATGACTGGGACAGTACGGCCTATTGGCGGCCCTATGCCTTTGCCTCCGCTCTGGGGGGGCTTGCCTATGGGACCGCCGCGGTTCTCCTGACCCGGGGCGACGCTTTTCCCGCCCGCCGGGTGTGGTTTATGAACCTGGGGTCCTTCATGGGTTCTCTCGTAGGCCTGGGGATCCCATATATGTTCCACGCGGAAAGCAATGCCCTGTTGTTTGGGTGCATGTTTGCCGGAAGCACCTTGGGCGGTGCCCTGGCGGCTTACTTGACTCGACATATTTCCGCCCTGGGGGTCAGCGTGGAAAACCTGAGCTTTGAATCATTGATGACTATTGACGGAGCCGGCGGAGTTTCTCCCGGTATACCCATCCCTGCCGTTATCCCCGGCAGAGGGGGAGGCGCGCCGGAATACAGATTTACCCTGATGAGGTATTCACAGTAATTTTGTTTCTCCGCTTGACGAAAGGTATGATTTCTCCGAAAATGAAGGCGTGAAAACAGCGTTTATTATTTTTCTAGTAGTAGGAATGGCTTTCTTTTGTTTCAGCCTGTTTCTTTTTTTTCGCATGCTGAAGGATCATCTGAAAAATATCCGTCGCACCACATCAAAAAAGGAAGCCCCATGAACCCCCGGGACCGACGCTGGTGGACCGTCTTTGCGGTCTTCCTGGCGATCCTTATCTATCTTCGTTATTGCAGTCCCTTAGCCGCGGGAGGGGGATGATGAAAAGAACTGTCCTTTTGCTGATCCTGTCCGGCGCCTTTCTTTTTTCACTGACGGCGGAGGATCTGGACGGCGTATATGATCTCGAACCCTTTATCGTTCTGCTGCCCGAAGGAAGGCTTATTCACCCTGAGAAACCCTACGCGGGACAGTACTTCGGTATTGTGGAAATGAGTTTCCTTAAGGGTAGTTTCGTCCGCCTGAAAACCCTGGATAACGAGTACAACGGTTTTTATGATGTCATCGGCGGAGATTCCGATAACCTCACAGTCCAGGTACAGTTGAAAACGGGAGGGGTGTTTTCTCTGCAGCTGGTGAGCCAGGCTGCCGGAGTTTTCCGATATTTCTACGTGTTTTCCAGCCCCCCCTTTCTGGAAACCGTTCAGACCGATGACGAAAACCTGACGGAAGTCCTGCCGTCTGAAAAAACCTCTGATAAGCCGGGAAACCTTTCTCGAGGTGAAATGACAGAGACCCCGGAAGTACAGGAAACACAAGCAGGTACCCTGATTACGGGGATCATGAGAAAAATTTCAGTGGAGTAGGATATGGATTTTTTTAGAATTGTCCTGTTTATCGCTGTAGCGGTGATTGGTGTTATCACCGGGATACAGCGGGGCAATATGCTCATTCTCGTTGGAGGGCTCCTGCTGGGCGGCATCGGGCTTTTTTCCGCCATTGTGGGTAAACGGCAGAATCAGCACAAAAAGAACAACTCCTGATAGGATCTAAGGTCAGTAACCCGCCTTTTACCGCAGCCTGGATGGAAGACCGGCTCTTTCTCAGCCGATAATCAACGTTTCCAGGTTTCTTTGTACAGAATTTTTTCCAACGGCAGCCTTTCTTTCTCAATCAGCCCCGGATCTTTCGGATACCCCAGGGTGAGGAGCTCGACTACTTCGATGGCAGGGGGAATATGGAGAATTTCCCTGACCTGGTCGGGGTAGAAGGCTCCGACCCAGCAAGTCCCGAGGCCTTCCGCTGCTGCCGCCAGAGTCAGGTGGTCCACGGCAATGGCCACATCAATTTTATACGATTCTATACCGCAGCGCATGTATCGACCGTCGGTTTCAGCGCAGCACGCCAGGACCACCGGAGCTTCTTCCACAAAGGATTGGTTAGCCGCCGCTGTTTTCAGGAGCCGGCGAGTTTCCTTGTCCTGAACCAGGATAAAACGCCATTCTTGCCGGTTGTTTGCCGAAGGAGCGAGGCGGACGGAATGAAAAATTTTTTCCAGTTTTTCCGGTTCCACCGGTTTCGGAAGATACGATCGAACGCTTTTTCGTATCCTGATGAGTTCGTGAATATCCACTAGGTGCCTCCAGTTTATTCTTCGGTGACTTTTAAAAGCCCCTCTAGATTCTTTACCATATCCGCGAAACGATCCAGAGTCTTGTATATAGGCTCCGGTCTTTCCATATCTACTCCCGCTTTCCGGAGAGCCTCCAACGGGTAATGAGAACCTCCCGAGGAGAGGAAAGATAAGTAACGGTCCCGTTCAGCCTTTGAACCCTGCAGAACTTCATCAGCCAGGGTTACGGCGGCGGAAAGCCCCGTGGCGTATTTATACACGTAAAAGGCCCTGTAAAAATGGGGAATTCGCAAGGCTTCCAGGTCGCTGAGGTCTTCAAAAACCATGGCCGGACCAAAATAGGTTTCCAGCAGGCTTCTATAGGTTTTTCGTAAGAATTCCACCGTCAAGGCGCCTCCCTGTTCGGTGGTTTCATGAATCTTTTTCTCGAATTCGGCGAACATAGTCTGACGAATGAGAGTGGCGATAATATCGTCGACCTGTTTTCCGATGATATAGGCTTTTAAAGAAGGGCTGTCAGCTTTTTTCAGCAAGTGAGCGGCCAACAACTGTTCGTTAAAGGTTGAAGCCACTTCGGCTTCGAAAATACTGTACTGATAGTATTGAAAAGGATTATACCGGACGCTGTACCAGGAGTGCATGGAATGTCCACCTTCATGGGCCAGGGTAAAGACATCCCTTAATACGTCCTCTTTGTAATTGATGAGAATGTAGGGGTCACCGTCATACGAGCCTGCGGAAAATGCCCCGGACCGCTTGCCTTTATTTTCGTAACGGTCCGCCCAGCGTCCGCGAAGTCCCCGGCTAAGGGTGTCGGTATATTCGCTTCCCAGGGGCTGCAGGGCTTCGAGGATAGTCTCTACAGCCTCGTCCCAGGTGTGTTTAACCTGCACATCCTTTACCAGGGGTACGTATACGTCATAGTGACGGAGGGTATCCAGATGCAAGAGTTCTTTCCTGAGGCGATAGTACCCATGAACGGCCTCCAGCCTGTCATGTACGGCGGAGATCAGATTGTCGTAAACCCCTTCAGGAACTTTGTCGGGAAATAACGCCGCGGCTCTGGCGGAGGGATAATTCCTTGCCCTGGCGTGATAGATATCCAGATGAACGCTTCCCGCCAGGAGCGAGGAGAGGGTGTTTTTATGCTTTTCAAAGGCGGTGTAGAACTGCGTGTAGGCCTCTTGCCGTAAGGCCCTGTCGGGGTGCAGCATAAAAGAGGCAAAGGAAGCCTGGCTCAGGGGTTTTTCTCCTTCTTTAGTTTTAAGGGTACCGAAATCCAGATCCACATCGGTAAGAGCGGAATAGGTTTTCTGCGCGGTCTGGTTGGCTTCCGATTGCAGGGCTAAAAGATGTTCTTCCTTCTCCGACAGAATGTGAGGCCGAAAACGGATGATCTTTCTCAAGGGAATGATATATTCCGACAGAATATCCTCGGCCAGAAAAGCATCCATCCGCTCTTTCGGTATAGCCATGATTTCCGATCGCTGATAACTGGCGGCGGCTTCCATTTTTGACGCCACGGACATATAACGGGCGAATCTATCCTGGGCGGTGTTGTTTCCCCCGTCTTCGGAAAGACGAAGGTGAGCATAGTAACCCAGGCGTTCACTCAAGCGTTCACTCTCCGTGGTAGCATCGAGACAGTTTTTCAAGGCTTCCGCCGATGTACCCAGGGATCCGCGGAAAGATTCTAGGCGAGGTATCCCGGCGGAGAACGTAAGGAGATCC
>JAFGDJ010000204.1 GCA_016932135.1 Spirochaetales bacterium
CGTTCGGTCATAATCTCGATCATCTGATTCAGTTCGGCTTCCCGGGCATTGAGTTCCTCTTCCCTCAGGTTCATCCCCTCTTCCCGCAGGGTGAGAGCTTCATCCAGTTTCTTTATCCGCTCCTCTTCCAAAAGATACATTCCCTCTTCTTCGGGCAAGGGTTTCGGCGCTCCGATTCCTACCAGGGAAAGGACCGGGTAGAAGACCTCCCGTACTTCCAGAAACCCCAGATAATCGAACCACAACAGACCGCCGAAGATCAGTACCAGGATTAATAGTATAAGCACCAGAATCAGTGGCGCCGTTCTTGTACCGTGCCGTCTTGCCACCCGGAACCCCCCTTATATCAAGCCTCTCCGCCTTCAGCGGTTCGGTATGCCATTTTTCGCACCGCGGCGCCGGAATTCATTTCATCCAGGTGTTTGAATTCCGCGGCGGCTTGAGCTTTATAATATTCCTTTTGGCGCTTCTCTTTCAGGTTATCCAGGACCTTTCGATCCCTGGAAGCCCCGAGAAAAGACTCCTGTATTTCCACTCTCTTTCTTTCCGCTTCCAGCAGTTCCTGCTCCAGGTATTTTTGTTCCACCATCATCCTCTGGAAGTAGTCTTCCATGTATTCAGCGTATTGCAGATCTTCAGGACCTTCCCGATGCCGCAGCTTCAAAACCTCTTCCCGGTTCCTGATCCGGTCGGCCACGGCGCTTTGCAGATGCACGCAACGACCGGTGATCTCGCCGAGCTTAATCTCCCACTCTTTTTCTTTATATTCCCGTAATGAGAGAATGCGCTGCAGGTTGAACTGGAAGCGCTTCATTTAGGCCTCCATTCCGGCGATTTCTTTCGCCCGGCGGATGGTATCCGGTAAGAAGGCTTTTTCCTCCACATCCTGCCGTAAAAAGGCTCTAATCTCATCGATCCTGGCAATAGCCTCGTCTATAAGACGGTTGCTTCCCTTCACATAGGCACCCACGTTAATCAGGTCTTCAGCCTCGGTATACGCCGCTAAAAGCCTTCGGATATGACCGGCCGCCTGCTGTTCCTCCGGCGTGGTGACAGCCCTGGCCAGCCTGGACAGGGATGAAAGCACATCCACCGCCGGGTACTGGTATCCTTGAGCCAGGCGTCGACTTAAAACGATATGACCGTCCAGGATTCCACGGACATTATCGGCGATAGGCTCGTCCATATCGTCCCCTTCCACCAGAATGGAGTAAAACCCCGTGATGGTACCGTGTTCCGAGGTTCCGCATCGCTCCAGCAGCCGGGGCAGGCTGGAAAACACCGAAGGGGTGAACCCCCGGGTAGCCGGCGGCTCTCCCACGGCCAAACCTATCTCCCGTTGGGCCCGGGCAAACCGGGTAACGCTGTCGAAGAGGAGCATCACATCGTTCCCCTGATCCCGAAAGTACTCTGCAATGGCCGTGGCCACGTAAGCGGCCCTCACCCTGGCCAGGGGGGGCGTATCGGAAGAAGATACGATAACCACCGACCGGGCTAACCCCTCTTCGCCCAGGTCGTTTTCGATGAATTCCCTAACTTCCCTGCCCCTCTCTCCGATCAGGGCTATGACGTTGATATCGGCACTGGTATGGCGGGCGATCATTCCCAAAAGGGTTGATTTTCCCACACCGCTGCCGGAGAAAATACCCAAACGCTGCCCCTTTCCCACGGTACAGAGAGCATCAATGGAACGGATTCCCGTAATAATCCGTTGATCGATTTTTTTTCGCCGCAGGACGTCCGGCGGGGTGTTCTGCACGGGGTACCAATCCATGGCTCCGACCATACCCCTGCCGTCAATGGGTCGGCCCATGCTGCCCAGGACCCGGCCTTTCAGCTCGTCGGACACGGGGATCATGAGGCTTTCACCCATGGCCGTAACGGTGCATCCCGGCTCCAGGTGGTCTATCACTCCGTAAGGCATCAACTGCACCCGGGTATCATGGAACCCGATTACTTCCGCCCATACGGGCTCAGGGCTCTTGGGGGTATGGATCTGGCACAATTCTCCCATGACCGCCGAAGGTCCGGAGCTTTCGATGAGAATTCCCGTCACCTTCCTCACCACCCCCTGATGTTTAATCGGTTCGGTGCGCTCCAGCACGGCACTGTATTTTTCAAACATCTCCATGGCTCACCCACCTCACAGAGCGGTTATTTTTCTCCCTTTATCTTAATAGGCAGCAATTCCAGAATCTTCTCTTCAATTTCCGTGAACTGACTGGAAATGCGCGCGTCGATCTGCCCGAAATCGGTTTCGATAATGCATCCGCCTTTATCGACGGTAGAATCTTCCAGCACGGTGATCGACTTGACGTTTTCCACCATCCGCATGAAGTCTTTGACATGTTCGGAAGTCAGTTTCACATCTTCCAGGTTCACTCGGATAATAACATCCCCCCGGCTCTTCAGTTTTCGCAGGGACTGAATGACATTGTTGATCACCACATTTTTCTGGTTTTCGGAAATAACCTTTATAACCTTCCGGGAAATCAGCAGAACCAGGTTGACTATCTGGGTCTCCGATTCGTCAATAATCTGGTTTCTCCTTTCAATGGCCTTGGAAAGAATGGAGTGGAGCTGCTCAATCAGCCGTTCAACCTCTGCCTTTCCTTCTAGAAAACCTTCTTCTCTTCCCGCCGCAAAGCCTTCTTTTCTTGCGTTTTCCAGGACTTCATCGGCCTTGGCTTCCGCGTCCCGGAGAAGCTCTTCCGCCTGTCCCTGGGCGTCGGAAATCATTTTTCCCGCTTCTTTTTCCGCCTGTTGCTTCACCGCCTGGGCCTGATCGTTTTTCTCTTTCACTTCCTGAAAGGCCTGCTCTTCCGCTTCCCGGATAATTCGTTCCGCTTCGGCTTTTGCCTCGTCGACCATGACCTGTTTTTCCTGGGCCCACTGGGCTTTGAAAAACTCAGCTTCCCGCCTCAGGTCATCGGCGGTGGGGCCGGTGTATTCTTCGGGAGACTGGATAACCGCTTCAACCGCTTCTTCCTGAAACGGAGAATCGAGAACTACCCTGGAGGTATCGACTTTGATCTCCTGGGATCTGAACACGTTTTTAGCCACCTGTAACCCCCCTCATCATCATCCGGTTCTCCTAAAAATCCTTACACCACCATTTCGTCTTCACCGGACCGGGCAACAACAATCTCTCCCGCGTCTTCAAGTTTCCGGATAATTGAAACGATCTTCTGCTGGGTTTCCTCCACATCCTTGATCCGGATGGGTCCCATGTATTCCATTTCTTCTTTCAACAGCTGGGAAGCTCTCTTGGACATGTTGCGGAAAATCTTGTCCTGTACTTCGGCCTCCACGCCGCGGAGAGCCTTGGCCAATTCCGCCGTGTCCACCTCTCGGAGGACCTTTTGAATGGCCCGGTCATCCAGCAGGACGATATCCTCGAAGACAAACATCCGCTTCTTGATGTCTTCCGCCAGTTCCGCGTCTTCCTCTTCCAGGGCTTCGATAATCTTCTTTTCCGTGGAACGATCCACCAGGTTGAGAATCTCGACGATATTTTCCACCCCACCGGCGGCGGTGAAATCCTCGGAGGAAATGGTGGAGAGCTTTTTCTCCAGCACCCGCTCAACTTCCCGTAATACTTCAGGAGTCGTTCTGTCCATGGTGGCGATTCGCTTAGCCACGTCGGATTGGATATCCTGGGGCAGCGACCCGAGAATGACCGAGGCCTTGGCGGGTTCGAGATAGGCGAGAATCAAAGCGATGGTCTGAGGGTGTTCCTGCTGAATAAAGTTCAAAAGATGAGCCGGGTCGGTTCTTCGGATGAAATCGAAGGGCCGAACCTGCAGAGAACTGGTGAGACGGTTGATAATGTCCACCGCCTTCTGAGAACCCACCGCTTTTTCCAGAAGCTCCCGGGCATAGTCGATACCTCCGGTGGTGATAAAATCCTGGGCCATCATGAGTTCCTTGAACTCCATGAGAACCCTGTCCCGCTCCTCCGAATCCACACTGTCCAGACGGGCTATTTCAAAGGTGAGGGCTTCTATTTCGTCATCCCTCAGGTGTTTGAAAATTTCCGATGAAATTTCCGCTCCCAAGGTAACCAGGAAGATGGCTGCCTTCTGCCTTCCGTTGAGTTCTTTCCGGACTCCCTTTTTCCCGCTTACCGGAGGTGCTCCGGCGGGCTGTACAGGCTTCTTTGCCATACCCTATTCCTCCACTAACCAGGTTCGTATCAGCTGAGCCACATCTTCCGGGTGTTCCCTGGCCATATTAATCGCGTTCTCCTGCATTTCCAGCCGTGCCCGTTCTTCCACCGACATCTGCACTTCCACAGCCTCTTCCTCGGCGGAACGCAGGGCAGCCTCACGCATCGCCTGGTGCTGCCGGGAAAGTTCCTCTTCCCTGAGACGCCGCTTCCTCTCCACGGCCCGGGAAATAAGCCTAAACACAAAGAAGGCTACCAGAACGAAACCAAGGCCGATAACCGAATAGAGAATCGTCTGCTGCATCTTCTTCCGGTTCCTGAACTGCTGGTCCTCCTGCTGGAACTGTTCCGTACGGTCGAACTGCATATGCTGCACCGTTACCGAATCGCCCCGAAGGCGGTCATACCCGATGGCGTGTTCAATCAGGGTTTTCGCCTTGGCCAACTCCTCATCGCTGACCGATTTATATTCACGGACTATGCTTCCGTCGGTATCGAATTCCGGGGTTCCTTTATCACCATACACCCATTTCCACACGCCATCGACAGCCACACCGATGGTGATTCGCTTGATTTCCCAGGGGCTTTTTTCCTCAAAGATCTTTCTTTCGTTCACTTCATAATTAGTGGTTCTCGATTCATTGGTATAATGCCCCACCAGGCCTTCCAGATCTTTATACGCCGGCGGTGTCTGCCCTTCCTGCCCCGGTGGTCCCTCAGGATTAAAACCGGTACCTTCGAATTTTTCATCGATCTGCTGTTCCGACCGGGGTACATTGGGAATGACCTTTGTTTCATCATAGGGGGTGGACGGGTTATCCGCGGTAAGGGTAATGGGGTAAAATTCCGCGGTTTCCACGGTTTTTTTGCTCATATCCAGAGCGATATCGACCTTGAGAATTCTCACCCGATCGGCACCGAAGATGGCCATAAGTTCTTTCAAAACCTCGTTTTTATACTGTCGCTCGAGGTCTTCCTTTTGTTTCATCTGCCTCTTGGTAAGCTCCAGCATATCGAAATCCGCCAGGCCGGCAAAATCGTTGAGCACATTCCCCTGATGGTCGGTAATAACGATATTCTCATCCTGCAGGCCCTGGATAGCCAGCTTTACCAGTTTCACAATGCCTTCAATTTTCTTTCGGTTTCCCAGGATATCCGACCCCGGTTTTGGGGTGATAATGACCGAAGCGGTTACCGGGTCCTGATCCTCCACGAAGAGTTCCTTTTCCGGAAGCACCAGGGTGACCCGGGCATTATCCACATCGTCCAGGGCTTCTATATGCAGTTTGAGGTTTTCCGTAACGGCTTCCCGCAGCTTCACTTCCCTTTCAAAATCGGTAACGGTCCAGCGGTCCATCTTGAAGACGTCCCATGGAGATACATCTGAAGGCAGCAGGTCTTCCCGGGTAAGAATCGATACCATCCTCCGGGCGGTAGCCGCGTCTTTTACCATTATCCTGCCGTCGGCCGTTGTGGTGTGAGAAACCCCTTCCTGGTCCAGCCGGGAGGATATATTGAAGAGCTTATCCTCATCGGTAATGGCCGTGGTGAGCAGGGGTACCGATGTCGGCTTGGAACTGATCGTCAGGAGCAGAACAATGGCAATAATAGCCACGGCCAGAATACCGATAAACACGATTTTCTGGACCCCCGACCACTTGCCCCACACCGTCTTAATCTGAGTAAAAAAGTTTTTAAACCAATCTTTCATGTCCCCTCCCAAAGACAATCAGTTTCCGGTGTTTATCCGGAAGACCTGTAATAATAGCAGAAACCGCTATCGAACATTAATAATATCCTTGTACGCCTGAATCGCGCCGTCCAGAACCTGCTTGGTTATCTGGACTGCCATATTCGCTTTCGCCATGGCAATGGTAACATCATGGGCATCCACACTCTCGGGATCGGTAAGAAAACTGGTGGCCAGGGCAGTAGACTCCTGCTGCAGGGAATTGGCGTCTTCCAAGGCCCCCGTCAGGAGTGCCCCGAAATCACCGGGTTTCTCCCTGCTCCGGGTCTCACCGATTCCCGGGAGATGGCTTTGGTGGGTCTTGTTCATCATGACCACATCTCCGGTAACGCCGCCGGCTTGAAGGATATTCATCTACTACCTCCCTATCTCCAGAGCCTTGGAAAACATCGCTTTCGACCCGTCCACCACCGCCACATTGGCTTCGTATGAGCGGGAAGCGGAAATCATATCTACCATTTCTTCCACAATGTTCACATTGGGCATTTCCACGTACCCCTCCAAAGGACCGGTCTTATGGGCGTCTGGATGGGTGGGATCGTACTTCAGCTTCGGTTGAGCATCCATATCTTTTTCCACCGAGACAATCCGAACCCCCTGGCCGGTTTCCTGTTTCAGAAATTCCGGAAGAAAGGGGCTTCTCCAATAAGGCTGTTCCACCCGGGGACGAAAAATAACCCGACTTCGGCGGAAAGGCCCTCCCTCGGTAGTCCTGGTGGTATCAGCGTTGGCGATATTATCCGAAATCACGTCAAGCCGCGCTCTCTGAGCCGTCAGCCCGGAAGCGGCGGTAGCTATACTGGTAAAAATACCCACCGGTTACCTCCTATCGTAATACCATGCTCACCTGGGTGAACTGGTTTGCCACATAACTGGTCATCAGATCATAGCTCATCTGGTTCTGCAGAGCCGTCATCATTTCTTCTTCCACATCCACGTTATTCCCGTTATTCTTCGCCGTAGTCAGATAATCCAGTTGCGTTTTCGGCCGCACATCCCGGTAGTCCACGGTCCTCTCAAAGGGAATGTGGGCCCGGTGAGTCAGAGCGGCGGGGATCGATGTTCTCTTCTCCGATTCCAGCGCCCGTTTCAGCTCCGCCTCGAAGGTGACGGTACTGCGTTTAAAATTCGGGGTGTCCGAGTTCGCCAGGTTATTGGCGATAACGGCCCGACGAAACATGGTCGCGTCCATGCTGCGGTGCATGATATCCAGGGTTTTTCCGAAGCTATTACCCAAAAACATCCCTATTTTTTCTCCTTCTCCCATCTAGTGTCGGAAAAATCCGCCTCGCGGATGAGGAAAACCTGCCTTCTCACAGGATGTACCTGCTCAAATCCTGATCCTCCACTACATTCTTCAGGCGCTGATCCACGTACTCCGGGGTGATCTGGATCTTTTGCCCCGAAATCTCCGGAGCGTTAAAAGACACTTCTTCCAGCAGGAGTTCCATCACCGTGTGAAGTCTCCGGGCGCCTATGTTTTCCGAACGGCTGTTTACCTCCGCCGCGATCTCCGAGATTCTACCTACCGCCTCAGGGCTGAACTCCAGGGTGACTCCTTCGGTTTCCAGCAGGGCTTCATACTGCTTGATCAGAGCGTTCCTCGGCTGGGTTAGAATCCGCTGAAAATCTTCACCGGTCAGGGCTTCCAGTTCCACCCGTAAGGGGAAACGCCCCTGGAGTTCCGGAATCAGGTCGGAGGGCTTACTGGTGTGAAAAGCCCCGGCGGCAATGAAAAGGATATGGGAAGTATCCACCATACCGTACCGGGTATTCACGGTGGATCCTTCAACGATGGGAAGAATATCCCGCTGCACCCCTTCCCGGGAGACATCCGCCCCGCTTCGGTTTTCCCTGGCGGTGATTTTATCGATCTCGTCTATAAAAATGATCCCCATATTCTGGGCTCTGTCCCTGGCCGTTTCGGACACCCGGTCGTTGTCGATGAGTTTATCCATCTCTTCATTGAGAACGATGTCCCGGGCAGCCCGGACGGTAACCCGCTTTTTCTTTTTCTTTCCCCCAAGCATATTGGAAAAACCGCCCAGGTTCAGATCCATCTCTTCGAAATTCGCCCCGGAAAAGATTTCAATGGAAGGAAAGGGACTCTTGGAAGAAACCTGCACTTCGATCATTTTATCCTCTAAGGTTCCCTCCCGCAGCATGGCGCGAAACTTTTCCCGGGTGGCGGAACCGTCCCGTTCTACCGGGAGATTTTCCTGAGCCCCTTCCTTGAGGTTTTTCTTCCCCTGAATTCCCGGCAGCAGGAGATCGAGGAGTATTTCTTCCGTCCGCTTTTCCGCTTCCGGCCGGACTTCCTCCTGCAGTTCGCCTTTTACCAGGGACACGGACACGCTGACTAAGTCCCGTACCATAGATTCGACATCCCGCCCCACGTAGCCAACCTCGGTATACTTGGTCGCTTCCACCTTCACAAAAGGAGCTCCGCAGAGCTTGGAAAGCCTTCGGGCTATCTCGGTTTTTCCCACGCCTGTGGGCCCGATCATGATGATATTCTTTGGAGCGATTTCATCCTTCAATTCTTCGGGCAGCTTTCTCCGCCGGGAGCGGTTTCGCAAGGCTATGGCCACAGCTTTCTTCGCCTTATCCTGGCCGATAATATATTTATCCAGCTCCTTGACTATCTCCTTGGGCGTCAGGCTGTCCAGGTCCACGTTCATGGTAATTCCTCCACAATTATTGAATCATTGGTGTAGATACATATCCGGGCGGCAATGGATAGAGCTTTCTTGGCGACCTCGCCGGCTGAAAGGACTTCGTTCTCCATCATGGCCAGAGCCGCGGCGGTGGCGTAACTTCCTCCCGAGCCGATGGCCAGAACCCCTTCTTCCGGTTCTATCACATCACCGGTACCGGAGATGAGGAGGATTTTATTGGTGTCGGCTACCAGGAGCATGGCTTCCAGGCGTCGGAGCATCCGATCGGTTCTCCAATCCTTGGCCAGCTCTACAGCGCCCCGGGTGATATCCCCGTTATACTCCTTAACCCTTCCTTCAAAGCGCTCAAACAAGGTAAAGGCGTCGGCGGTAGCGCCGGCAAAACCTACCATCACCCGGTTGTCGTATATCTTCCTGACCTTTCGAGCGTTCCCCTTCATCACCGTTTCGCCCAGGGTAACCTGCCCGTCCCCGGCCATGGCAACTTTTCCATTTTTTTTCACCGCAATAACAGTCGTTCCTCTCATATCATTTTTCTCCCGCGTGTGGATGAGCCTGGGCATAGATTTTCTTTAAACGGTCTATCCCCAGATGGGTGTATACCTGGGTTGTCGAAAGACTCGCGTGCCCCAGGAGTTCCTGGACAACCCGGATATCCGCCCCTTTGTTTAAAAGATGGGTTGCAAAACTGTGCCTGAAGGTGTGGGGGCTTATCTTCCCCGGCAGGGTCAACTTCTCCGCATAAGAGGCGATAAGCCACGCGATACCTCTCTGGGTAAGTCGCCGGCCCCGGGTGTTGAGAAACAGAGCCTTAGGGGGATTGTCCCGGTTCTTTCCGGCCCAGGCCGACCGGACAGGGAGATACTCCGTCAGAGCATCAAAAGCCTGTTTTCCCAGAAAAACAAACCGCTGTTTTCTGCCCTTTCCCAGCACCCGGATTGTCTTATCCTTCATGCTGATATCGGCCATATCAATACCCCGCAATTCCGATACCCGGCACCCGGTGGAATACAGCATCTCCAGAATACAGCGGTCCCGCAAACCCCGGGGATCGCTGCCCGGCAGCTCGGTAAGCCGGTTCATGTCTCCTTCGAACAGGAAAGACGGCAGGGCCTTCGCTGTCTTCAACCCCCGGACAGTCTCGAAGGGGTTGGTCCGCATAAAGCCGGTTTTGATTAAAAAACGATAGTACCCCCGGAGGGTTGATCGGGCACGATTCACGGAAACCGGAGAAAGACCTTCGAAGGCCAGGTCGCTGATGAATCCCCTGGCGGTTCCCTGATCCGCATCTTCCGCCGTTACCCCCTCCCGTTCCAGGTAAGTGAAAAATCGAAGCAGGTCGTTACGGTACGACCGGACGGTATGCTCCGAAAGGTGCCTGACGCCTTTGAGGTATTGAAGATAGTCATCTATCCGTCCGGTCAATCCTCATCCTCCTCAGCTCCGGCGGTATGGAGAAAATCACAATCGGGATTGATGCATTCCTTGTGATTTCCCCGCTTTTTATCCGTTTTCTCCACCAGGAAATACCCGCATTTCGGGCATTTCATGCTGGTCGGCTTGTAATGGGTGATAAAGTCACAGGCCGGGTAATTGGTACAGCCGTAGAATTCCTTCCCCCGGCCGCCTTGTTTCTTTCGGGCAACAATCTTTCCGTCGCATCCCGGCCGGGGGCAGTCCGCCAGCGGGATAGGCTTGGTGTTTCTGCACTCCGGGAACCCCGAGCAGGCAAGAAAGAAACCATACCGGCCGAGGCGTTTTACCATGGGCCGCCCGCATTCCTCGCAGACGAAGTCGGTCGGTTCATCCAGGATACCCTTCACCGATTCCAGGGTTGCTTCCACATGATCCACCTGGTCCTTCAAGGGGCGGTAGAATTCATCCACCATATGGTGCCATTCCACCCGGTTATCTTCCACGGCGTCAAGTTTTTGCTCCATCTTAACCGTGAAATCCACATTTACGATATCGGGAAAAGACTGGACCAGGATATCACTGATAATTCGCCCCAGGGTGGTGGGCACTAATTGCCGGGTTTTACGGACCACGTAGTATCGGTCCAGAAGCACCGAAATAATGGGGGCGTAGGTAGACGGTCGGCCGATGCCTTTTTCTTCCAGGGTCTTTACAATACTGGCATCGGTATACCTGGAAGGCCCGGAGGTAAAATGCTGTTCCGGCGTAAAACCCAGGACCTTTAGGGAATCCCCGGTTTTCATGGACGGTATTTTCTGGGTCTGCTCCTTGCTCTTTAAAAGCTTCAAGGCCTTTCTGAACCCCTTTACCTCGTAACGGGTAGCGGAAACACGGAAGATTCCCTTTCCAATCTTCAGGTCCAGGGTTTCGGTGGCCGCCACGGCCTGAACCATCTGCGAAGCCACGAACCGTTCCCAGATGATGGAGTAGAGCTTGAGCTGATCCCGGTTGAGATATTCCTTAACCGAATCCGGCGTATTGGTAACATAGGTCGGCCTGATGGCTTCATGGGCGTCCTGGGCACCCTTACCCGCCGAATAGAGATTAGCTTTTTCGGGGAGAGAATCGGGCCAGGTCTTTCCGATAAAGGACCGGGCATCTTCCAGGGCTCCTTTAGAAACCCGGGTTGAATCGGTTCTCATATAGGTAATCAACCCGACCCGGGACGAGCCGAGGGCTATTCCTTCATAGAGCTGCTGGGCTATCTGCATGGTCTTTCGGGAAGTGAAAGCCAGTCGGTTTGCCGCGTCCTGCTGCAGTTTGGACGTGGTGTAAGGCGGCTTCGGATTCACCTGCCGCCGGGTCATCCGGAGATCCTCCAGGGTACAGGTTTTTCCTTCCAATTCCTTCAAACAAGCCGCCGCGGCTTCCTCGTTTTTTAATGCGGGTTTCTCGCCCTCCCAGAGGACCATTTGAGCGGAAAACTCATGCCGATCCTTGGCCAGCAGCGCTTCCAGGGTCCAATATTCTTCGGGGATAAAGGATTCCACTTCCTTTTCCCGTTCACAGATCAATCGCAGGGCTACGGACTGAACTCTTCCGGCGGAAAGACCGTTCTTCACCTTTTTCCAAAGCAAGGGAGAGAGATTGTATCCCACCAGCCGGTCCAGCACCCTTCTCGCCTTCTGGGCATTGACCTTGTTGATATCCACCTCCGTGGGGTGATCCACCGCTTCCCGGATAGCCTGCGGGGTTATCTCATTGAAGGAGATCCGCTTGATAGGCAAGGTGTCGTTTTTCTTTTCAAAGACCTTCTTCAGTTGAAAGGCTATAGCCTCTCCTTCTCTGTCGTTATCCGATGCCAGGAGAACTTCCTCAGCCTTATTCGCCTGTTTCTGCAGTTCCTTCAGAATCTTCGCCTTACCCCGGACCGTAATATACTCCGGCTCGTAGCCCTTTTCGATATCTATGGCTAAACGGGACTTGGGCAGGTCAATAAGGTGCCCCATGGAGGCCGCCACGGTATATCCATCCCCCAGGTAACGCTCTATGGTTCTGGCTTTTGCCGGTGATTCTACGATAAGCAGGGTCTGTTTCTTTTGTTTACCCATGTTGATACATTCTCCTGTAGGTTTTTCCCCTGTATCGAACCAGGGTCCCTTCAATTTCCTTCTTTAACAGGAGGGCCAGCATTCTCCCGGTGTCCGTTCCGGCTTCCTCGAACCGCCTTTTCAACGGCAGATCCCGGTGCATCTCCCACTCTTGCAGAATATCCTCCAAAGCATCGATGGCCGGAGCGCCCGATTCGGAGAGGTTCCTGCACCCCTGATTATGGGGACCCTGAAGAAGCGGCGAAACCACAAAGAGATCCCTCCCTTGCTCCAGGGCAAAATCGGCGGTAATCAAGGCGCCGGAACGTTCCGGAGCCTGGACCACCACCACTCCACGACTTAAACCGCTTAAGATCCTGTTCCGCTGGGGGAAATGATACGGCAGCGGCTCTGTGCCGGGAGGGTACTCGCTGGCAATGCACCCACCGGAAGAAAGAATACCGTACCCAACCCCGGCGGAAGAGCGGGGATAGAGCCGATCACAGCCGCAACCCAGCACAGCCAGGGTATAGCCCCGGCCGTGCAGAGCTCCCTGATGGGCCGCGGTATCCACTCCCAGGGCCAGACCCGATATTACCGGTACTCCGGCATCGGCGGCCTGGAAAGACAGATCAAAGGCCGTATCCAAAGCGGCACTGGTGGGGTATCGGGTTCCCACCACTGCCAGGGAAGGCCTCTCGTTTTCAGGAAGCTTTCCCCGGTAGAACAGCAGGTAGGGTGGATCGTAAATCTCCGCCAACTGGGGCGGGTAATCTTTTTCCCCCAGGACCACATAATCCATTTCACCCTTTGAAAGAACCTCGGCGTCTCCTTCCGCCTTTCCGAGAATTTCCCGGGGTTTCCAGGACTTTACGGGGACCCTTCTTCCAAGGATCTCCGAAAGGTCCCGGGATGACAGCGCAAGGATATCGGAAACGGAAGAAAACAACTCCTTCAGGAGGATCTTTTCCTCACTGGAGAGAAAGCCCATCCTGTGTAAAGTCAAGGCGGTCACATCAGGACCCATAATACTCATCCAAAAGCCTCCGCTTATTATCTTCCGCTTCCCGCCGCTGTGAATCTTCCTCGGTGGTTTCGGCAATCTTCTCGTACAACGCCACGGCGGCATCCACATCACCGAGCTCGGCATATACCCGGGCAAGGAGAAACATAACCTGGATATCGGTACCGCTGTACAGGAGAGCCTCTTCCAGCAGCGGCTTCGCCTCCCCGGGTTTATTCATCTCAAAGACATACAGCACCGAAAGCCCGAAGAGAGCGTCCACATAGTTGTTCTTCAATTCTATCGCTCGCCGGTAATAGAATTCCGCCTTTTCCAGATAGGTGTTCCGGAGTTGAATCTCCGGGA
>JAFGDJ010000205.1 GCA_016932135.1 Spirochaetales bacterium
CAGGTAGTCGTCTTTCCTGCAGACCATGCAGGGACCGAAGGCTCCCTGGGACGAAAGCTCCTTGGAGTGGAGGGAGAAGCTGTTAACCCCGGCCACGGCCATGAGGTTGAAATAGGCGGAAAAGCTTTCGTAGAATCGCTTGAAACGATGATAGGGCTGTACCGACAACAGGCCTCCGGAATAGCTCTCCAGCACCGCCTCCAGCCCCCCGGGGAGGAACACCACGTCCGCGTCGAGAAACACGAGATACTCTCCCGTAGCCCCGGCGGCTCCCGCGGCGCAGGCCCAGGATTTTCCCAGGGCTACAGGGGGTTTGTCCGTTACCGCCAGCACCCGGCATCCGTACGATGAAGCCAGGGCGGCGGTGCCGTCGGTAGAGCCGTCGTCGGCCAGGATGACCTCATGTTTTTCAAAGGCCCCTTCCGCATTAAGTGAATCCAGCAGCGGTGTCAGCCTGGCCTCTTCGTTTCTTGCCGGAATGATAAGGCTGACCGTCTTTCCCGAAGGCTTTGGACCCTTTGTGGACCGGCGGCAGTACCGGAGTTTCGGGATGAGAAACCACCCGAAAACCCAGTAAACCAGGGAGGAGATGAAAAAAAGCAGAAAAAAACCCTTTGTCATACCTGCCGGCACCCAGTACAATATACAACAGTTCCCGGGAGGTGTGGGTGAAAAAAAAGCTTCTTGCCGTCATCATCTTCGTATCCGCGGTTTCAGGGATGGCATGCCCGGAGAGCCCGGGGACCCTTTCCGCTGCAACGGACCCCTACCGGCTTTCCCTGATTACCCTGATGAAAGCGGATACCGCTCTGATCGAGGACCTCCTTTCTCGAGGGAAAGACGGTCCGCCGTTTCAGCTGGGTATCCTCAATATAAACCTGATCCTTCTAACGGATAAGCTTTCTTCCCTGGACGAGGGGGTGGCACACCTGGAAAAGGTGAGGGGGGCCGATAAAGAAACGCCGCTTTACCGGGTATACCTGGGTATGGCCGAGGCCTTTACGGCCCGAAGGCGTACAGTTTTCGGGTTGAAGAATCTGCAAAACACGGAAACCCTGATGACCGGCATTCCGGCGGATTATCCGGACTGGCACATCCGGCTTCTGAGGGGTATGTCCTACTACCGTCTCGGGACAGGACTCCCGGGAATCGGCCCGATGAAAGAAACCAAGGAAAAGGCCCTGAGCCTGGGGGAAGGGGATCTGCTCTATGTCCTGGAACAACACCGGGAGAACCCCGTGGGGGTGTTCCTTCTCGAAACCTACGACTGGGAGACCCTCCCGGTTCCCGACGCCGCGGCAGCCTTTGCCCGGGAGGTGCTCTTCCCCTAGGCGTGCCGCCTTGTAATCAGATCGCAGACCAGTTCTGAGCCGATCATGGCCATGGGCATGCCGATGCCGGGCTGGGTGTAATGGCCCGTGTAGTACAGGTTCTTCAGCCTGAAGCTGCGGTGGCTGGGCCTGAAAATCGCCGTCTGCGACAGGGTGTGGGCCAGTCCCAGGGCGGTGCCCCGGTAGTAGTGGTTGTTCGTTATAAAGTCCCGCTGGCTGGCGATATATTTCACCGCGATATCCGAGGCGAACTCTTCTCCAATGAGGGTTTCCAGGTGCCGGAGAATCCGGTCGGCGTATTCTTCCCTGACGCTGTCGTGATCGTCCATCCCCGGAGCTAGAGGAACCAGGATGAAGAGGTTCTCCATTCCCTCGGGGGCGACGGAAGGATCGGTCTTGGAGGGGCAGCCGAGATAGTAGCAGGGATTCCCGGACCATCTTTTGGTGTTAAAAATCTCGTTGAAGTGGACCGACCAGTCATCGGCGAGGTAGAAGGTGTGGTGGAGCAGCTTCGGCAGCTTCTTCTTCACCCCCACATACAGTAGCAGGGTAGCCGGCGCCATGATGCGAGTCTTCCAGTAGAGATCGGGGTAATTCCGGTGCTTTCTATCCAGCAGAGCCGTGTCGGTGTGGTGGTATTCCGCCGCCGACAGCACGATGTCGGCCTTTACGGTTTCTGCGGCGGTCTCGATCCCCTCGGCTTTTCCGCCCCGGGCGATAATGTGTTTCACTTCGTTGTTGAAATGGTACTCTACCCCGTACTCCCGGCCGATTCTGTACAAGGCCTTGGCCAGTTCGTGAATCCCCCCCATGGGATAGTAGACCCCGATGGTCAGATCCACATGGGCCATGAGGGAATAGAGGGCCGGCGTCTTGTAGGGGCTGCTGCCGAGGAAGACCGTATTGAACTCGACGATCTTCTTTGACCGATGGTCGGAGAAGGTCCTGGAGACATGGTTATCCAGGGTGCGCAGAAGATTCAGGCGCAGGCCGTCTCTGATAAGGGGCCAATGAAGGAAGTCAAAGGGGCCGCGGTAGTCCCGGTAGAGGAATTCTTTCAGGGCAGCCTCGTATTTGAACTTCGAGTCCTTCAGGTAGCCCTGGAGTTTCTTGCCGCCGTCCTTTTCAAGGGAATCGAAGAGGGTGATGTTCTTTTCCATCTCCCGGTGGATCACCACCGGCTCGTCCTTTTCGAAGAAGATCTTGTAGGAGGGTGAAAGGGGAACGATGTCGAGATAATCTTCTATCTTCCGGTCAACGGAAGAAAAATACGATTCGAATACCTCGGGCATCAGATACCAGGTGGGGCCCGTATCGAAACGAAACCCCCGGTCTTCAATGGTTCGGGCCACACCACCGGGGGTACCGTGTTTCTCGTATACCGAAACCTTAAAGCCCTTCCTGGCAAGTTTTATCGCGGCGGTCAGACCCGCCAGCCCGGCGCCGATAATAACGACCCGTTTTTCCATAGCCCTCCCCTGGAAACCCCGGTTTCCCGGGCGGTTCCCAGGGGGTATCATAGCAGAAGCCTCCGGACTGGGGAAGATCCTCTAGGGTAGTTAGATTCTTACGCCTAGGGTCCAGTTAGGGTAGAGACCCATGCTCCAGGAAGGATCTTCGTAGCTCAAGGTCTTCCAGGGGTCTCCCTCAAATACGAAGATACTGCTGTCCGTCACACCCCGGATACAGGCGTTGATACTGAATCCTCCAAAGACTGCCAGGAAGTCGAAGATCCGAAAGCCCAGCATAACTCTGGCAGCGGGGAACAGATTGTTGGATGAAGCCTGGTAGAAAACATTTCTGATCGATTCCTCGATATGGGAACCAAAGGCTATTCTTTTAGCTGAAAGGTCGCCTTCCACGTATAAATTCCCCAGCCGGTAATTTAAACCAAGACCTACACCGGCAGCCACGGAGCTTTCCGGGTTGTTGTAGGGAACCCCGGCGTAGGCAATGGTATATAAGTTCCGGGTACCCGCTTGAAAAGCCACATAGGTGTAGCCGAACTGATCGTACCACCCCTGGATATGATGCAGCCCGCTGCCGGAAATATTGATAAGTCCCACGGGGATACCTTTGATATCTTTACTGATATTCACCAGGCCGATCTGGGTTCCCCGGACCTGATCTCCGATATTGACCAGGCCCACCTGAGCGCCCTTGAGATCTTCTGCTACGTTCACCAGGGATACCTGGCCGCCTTGGAAATCTTCCGCCAGGTTGAAAATGCCCGCTACCTGGGCACCGATGGAGGATTTGCCATCTGTAATATTGAAGATTCCCGCTCCCTGGAAACCCCTCATGGAACCGCCGGCGATATTAAAGATCCCCGCTCCTTGCGCACCGTTTAAAGATCCTTCAGCGATATTGAATATCCCGCCTGCCTGGACTCCTCTTAAGGTGCCGTCGGTGATATTAAAGATTCCCGCTCCTTGAGCCCCGTTAACGTCTTCACCGGCAATGTTGAAAACCCCGGCTCCCTGGAATCCTCTCACCCGGCCGCCGTTGATATTGAAAACCCCGGCTCCCTGAAAGAGGGAAAGGTCCTGGCCGTTGATGTTCATAATCCCCGCGGCTTGTCCCCCGACTACATCCCCGCCGGTGATATTGAAGATCGCCGCGGTTTCCACACCCCGGACATCCTCGGTGACGAAATTCAGCAGACCCGCCTGAAAGCCTTCTACCCGGTAGGCGAGGCCGATGAGACTGATGGACATGTGATGTACCATGCGGTAACGGCTGGAGGCGTCAAAATCGGGGATGAAACTGATGGAGTTGTATACATGGATCATTTCGGGCTCTTCAGAGCCCCGCAGCCGGGTTAATTCCGGCCGGGTGGGAGTGAAGTCGGCGTCGGAAAGCAGTGCTCTTTGCCCGTCCCGGATGATGAGCCGGGCTTCCTTGCGTTCATTGGTTCCTTCCAGGCCTACGGTATAATCCCCCGAGGGAAGACCGAAGGAAAGGGGTACCCCGTACAGTTTTCGCAGTTCCGCCAGCAACCGGCCGGAGGTGTCACGAATGTACAATCTTCCGGCAACGTTACTGTCTACCTCCAGTTTGGCCGATGCTGTCCGGAGATCCGTTAAAACCAGTTCTCCCGAGCCGGCCAGTTGAATGTCGTACGAAGCGTGCTGAGCCCCTGCCAGGGTTTGTTCGGTTCTGGCCAGGGTTTCTTCAGCGGCGTAGCTGTAGGCTTCATTTAACGTCACCTTCCCGTCCATGGTGGAATCCGCGGCGCCCCGCAGGGCGGCGATGAGAAAATAGGTAAAAAAGGATGCCTCGATCACATCCGATTCCTGGGCTGCCTCGTCCTCCGAGCTGGAGGTAAGAAAGGCGTGCCCCCGGGTATCTACGGACTCGTCCATCATGAAAGGAGGCTGCCGCTGTCCCCCCTTAAGGCGGGTAAAGGCTCCGGAAGAGCAGGAATCAAGGATGGCTACATGTACATCGGCGTTGATGGCCTGAATACTGTCCCGCAGCTCTTTATACATAAGGGTTTCGCCTTTCAGCAGAAGGCCTTTCTCGTCTGAGTGACCGGAATAATAGAAGATAAATTCAATTCTTCTGTTTTCCCTCTTGGAATCGGAGACCCGGGCTTTCATTGTCTGAAAGGCGTTCTTGATTTCCTGTACATCCGGATTACTTAAGACCGTAATGTCGGAACTGCTTAAGCCTCCCATTTCCAGAAGAACATCCGCCATGGCCTGGGCATCGGAGGCGGCATAGACCAGTTCCACCCTGTCCGCGCCTCCGTTATCGGCGCCGATAAGGAAGGCATAGCGTTTGATTCCCTGGGAAGGAGCGGCTGAAAAAGCGGGGGTGGAAAGAAAAAAGCAAAAGAGGATCGATAGTAAAATTCCTCGGTATATAGAATGGCGTTTCATCAGGTTACTCCTTTATCAGTACGATGGAATCCTGATTAAAGGATTCCGGCAGGGGCAGTCTTTCCATGGAAAGACCATCCCGGGAAGCCGCTACCGATTCGGCTGATAGAATAATGGAGGATAAAGAAAAATCCTTATCGGAGGCCACGAAATAAAACCGTTCAAAAGCGGGTGCGTCGTCCAGTTCATAGGCAAAGGGTAAGAGAGTCTCCCCGCCGCTGGTGAGATCTTTTGGATCGTTTATATGTTCGGGAAAGTGCAGCGTAACCTGTCCCCGGCCGTCTATCGAAATAATGGCCCCGAAACGTTTACCCGCCGGAATATAGCCGATCTGCAGAAGATCCCTCGGTGATATTTCAGAACCGTTGATAAGCCGCTCGGAACCACCGCGGATCTGCTTATAAATACTCAACGTCGGTACCGCTCCCTTTATTCTGGTCAGTTCCGAAACCGGTCCGGTATCGGCAGAATCTTTCTTAAAAACCTGGGGAAGCACCAGCAACAGAACCGCTAAAGCGGCGGCCAGGGGAAGGAAAGCTATAAGCTTTCCTGATTTCGCCGTCGATTCCTTGACAGCCGGTTTCGCTGCTCGTTGCCGAATCAACGGCACCACCATCTCCGGAGGATACATGGAAAGAATCTCTTCATTGGATTCCTTGAGGGCATCGATGGTTTTCGATAATCCGGTCTTGGAAGAAATTCTATCCATATTTTTTTTAGGCAGTTCATTCAAAACCAACTGCTCTATAAACAAGTCGGGAATAGGTTTCTCCGTCATGCGTAAGCCTCCTTCTGCGTCAGGCCCGCGGCCTTCAGGTTTCTCATCCGTTTCCGTACTCCCGAAACGGACATACCAACCTGCTCGGCCGTTTCTTCTAAGGTGAAACCGTCCAGATAACGTAAAACCGCGATCAAACGGGTCTTTTCGTCCGCCAGCAGGATATCCAGGGTTTCCAGCATGCAGAGCCTGTCGGCCGGATTGTCCCTGCCGGGAATGTGTTGAAGGACCTCGGGGTCCACCCGCTTTGGTCCTCTTTTTTCCGACCGAATCATATTCAGGCAGACCCGGGTGGCGGTCACATACAACAGGCTCGACGGGCCGGTCCCCTTGAGGGATTCTTTTTTCCGGAGAATCCGCACAAAGGTTTCCTGCAGAGCATCCAGGGCTCGATCCTCATCCCCTAAGAGGTACCTGCAGCGGCGGAGGACCATCGGTCCGTAGGTTCTGTAGTATGTTTCGACGTCGATTCCCATAATACTCGTTTTTCCTGTGGTTCACCTGATAGTGTAACACACCGGAACGGAAAAAACGTCACCGGTAAAATGAAATTCTTTCTTCATATTCACCCCCGCGGCCCACTTGCTCCTTCCTTGATCACCTCGTATTATGGAGCCTATGGTCGTGACGGATATCCCCAACCCCTTCGGAGCCCCGGTATACCGCTATCAATCCGTTGATTCCACCATGCTGGAGGCTCTTCGGCTGGTTGATCAGGGAAAAGCGCCCCATGGAACGGTAGTGATGACGGACTTTCAGGAAGCCGGGCAGGCCAGGGTTCCCGGTCGGCGGTGGACAAGCCCTCCGGGGGAAAGTCTTCTGTTCACTCTGGTACTGAACCTGGATAGTACTTCCGGGTTTGTTACCATCCCCTTTTCTTTATTGGCCGGGCTTGCCCTCTGCCGGGCGTTGAACCCTATTGTGCCGGGCGTTCAGGTAAAATGGCCGAACGATGTGCTTCTGGCGGGAAAGAAGTGCGCCGGTATTCTTACCCGTGTTTCGGGAGGCCGGCTTTACATCGGTCTGGGGATTAACTGTCTGCAGAGAGATTTTTCCGGAGAGTATAATTATCCGCCGTATCGATTTTCCTGGTTTCTGGGCGAAAGGTTCCGCCGGAAACTCTCCTGCCTCTTTTTCTTACGGAGTTTCACCGCTCTTTTGCGAAAGGGTGGGATTCCTGCGAATTTTCCGATTCTCTTTACGGAAAGGGTACTCAACAGGTGGTGCGTTCGGGGCTGCCGGGTTTTGAAGAGGAAGTGACGGGGACGATAATCGGCGTGGGAGAGAGGGGGGAGCTTTTAATGAAGGACCCTGAAACAGGGGAAATTCATACTCTGGTGACGGGAGAGATCCCCGGG
>JAFGDJ010000206.1 GCA_016932135.1 Spirochaetales bacterium
GAAAGGTTTTTCCTCTCCATCCCGTATTTTCTCTTGAGAACAGAAAGGAAATGATCCACCAGCAACGGGATATCCTCCTTTCTATCCCGTAGAGGGGGTATGTGAAAATGAATCAGGTTCAAGCGATAAAAAAGATCTTTGCGAAAACGCCCCTGCTCGATTTCTTCTTCCAGATTTCGATTGGAAATAGCAACGATGCGGATATTCACCCGATAGGGTTTTGTCCCCCCGATCCGGTAGAAGGTTCGTTCCTGCAGGAAATCCAGAAGTTTCGCCTGCACCTCATAGGGTATTTCGGATATTTCGTCGAGAATGAGGGTGCCTCCGTCGGCCTCTTCCACCCTTCCCCGTTTCGCGCTTTGAGCCCCGGTAAAGGCTCCTTTTTCATGGCCGAAGAGCTCCGACTCGAAAAGGGTGTCGGGGATACTGGAACAATTAGTGTATACCACCGGGGCATCGGGATCGGAGAGGGAAAAATGAATCTGTTTTGCCAGCACGTTTTTCCCGGTGCCGGTCTCTCCGGTAATGAGGATCGGCACATCCGCGTGAACGAGTTTCAATATCAAATTCTTTATCCGTTCGATGACCGGAGACTGGCCTATAAACTCTTCAAAATAGATCCTGTTTTTCTGCTGAATCCGCAAGGCCGCGTTTTCACTGCTTACCCGGGCATACTCCCCCGCCCGGGCAATGGATAAAAGGATACTTTCCACCTCAAAGGGCTTGGTGATGAAATCAAAGGCTCCCAGTTTCATCGAGCGAACGGCATTATCCACGGTGCCCAGGGCGGTGATAACAATAATCTGAGAGAGCGGAGATCGGGCCTTCATGGGCTCGATCAGATCAATACCGTTGCCGTCGGGGAGATTTAAATCCAGGATGACAATCCGCGGTTTTTGTATTTCGACAACCTTTAAGGCCTGTGCACAGTCCGCCGCTTCGGTAATCTCATATCCTTCCTGTTCCAGGAGATCCTTCAAGAAAAGGCGAACATTCTTTTCATCGTCCACAATACAGACTGAGAGTTTCATAACTTTTCTACCCCGTTTATTCCATCGATCGGTAAACAGACTCCGACCCTGGTATAACACCCAGGCCGTGAAGCCACCTGGATTGAACCCCCATGGCTTTCCACAATCTTGTAACAGATGGGAAGGCCGAAACCCGTCCCCTCTTCCTTGGTGGTAAAAAAGGGATCGAAAATGCGATCCAGGTGCTCCGGAGCAATACCGCTCCCATTGTCCACGAAATCAATTTTCACCTGCCGGTCCACCGGTTTTACCAGAATAACCAGCACACCATTCTCTGATTCTGACATAGCTTCCACGGCGTTCCTGGATATATTGATAAAAACCTGGAGCATCTTAAAACGGTCAAAGACGCACGAGAAAACCGCGCCTTCCGATGTTCTGAGAAAAACCCTGATCCGGGGATATTCGGCCCGGATCTTTTCCACTGTTTCCCGCAGGGGAACCAGAAGATCTCCCGCGGCGGGCTCAATATGGTGGTACCCTCCGTAGATCAGCATTTCATTCAACAGCCGGTTTACCCGGTTGAGGTCCGTATCAATCATATCCAGATAGGAATTCCGTTTATCTTCCGACAAACCGGAGCGTTTTAACAATTGGGCAAACCCTTTCACCGAGGTAAGGGGGTTCTTCACCTCGTGTACCACCCCTAAGGCCATTTCACCCAGGGCTACGGCCCGTTCCTTTTCTTTCAGCTCCTTCTCGTATCCCTTGATCACCGTCACATCCCGAAAGACAACCACCATTCCGAGAGTATCCCCGTTATCGTCGATGATGCTGTTGGTATAAACCTCGACAATACCTCCGGGGTGCTCCACTTCTTCATCGGTGACGAAACAATGATCTTCCAGCCCCTTTCGGATAATTGAGGCTACCATTTCAGGAAAAACCTCCCAGTAGGGTCGTTCGATAATCGAATCTTCCATCTCAGGAAACACTTTGAATAAAGCCTGGTTGGCTCGGGTAATCACGCCGGTATAGGAAACCACCACCAGACCGTTGATGATCCCCTCGATAATGTACTTGTTGTAACACTTCATGAAATTAACGTTATCCGCCAGATCGTTAATGGTATGTACTATGGTATCCAATTCTCCCTTCACTTCCGGCAGCCGGTAGGAGGGATCGGTAAAGAGCTTTTCAATCCCCCCCTGAATACGCCTAATTCGTTCGGGCAGCTGCCGGGTAGTAAGGACGATGCTGATATAGATCGCGAGAAATACCAGAATGATAATCGCGTAGATCCGGTTCAGAATGGGGTGAATCTGGTGATCCACCATGTCCACGGTCTCGTTGGACCAGATATAACCGATGGTCTTTCCATCCCGGGTGACGGGCCACATGCAGTTCATGATATCTCCGCGAACAAGTTCGCCGGTCTGCACCATGGGAATGCCGGTTTCCATAACCTCATACCCCTGATGGCCGGGAAAAATAGACTGGCCCACCGTGTATTGAAAGGTATCACTGGGTCCGTAAGTCAGAATGGCATCCAATTCCCTGTGGTAGTATCCCACCCCGACCCCGGGGTTTCCGGAAGCGACGAAATCGGTAATCTCCTTCAGCTCTTCGTTCAAAGCCCGGATCTGTTCTTCCCGGCCGGCCTCTGCCATTCCTCGTCGTATCAGAATGTCGTCAAAGCTGCCTTCAAGATAATTGTCCAGCTGCCTGGCCAAGCCGAAAAGTTTATCTTCCTTCTCCTTGAGAATACTGCCGGATAGTTCGATCCGCAGATAATAGGTCAATAAGACCAGGGGTCCGAGAACACTGATAAAAATGACTACAATGATCCTGGCGGTCAGGCTCAGACGTCCGGCCATTCTACAGGCTCCCCGGAGAGGGTTCACACCCTGAAAGAAACTCCCGAACACAATTAAACGGCTTTGGTCCTGATATTAGCTGCGATTCCATAATCCGATCTTCCGTAGGAAGGAAATGCTTGTCAAGGCTGATCACAAGGAAAAGAGTTGCCCATCCCCGGTTCGCGGAGTAGAATCACAGAAAAAGGGTACAAAAGGAGATTGTTATGACAGAAGCATCGATCAGGGCCTTAGAGGGGCTCCGTGACCTGACCACCCTGAAGTGGTATGTCATTCCCCTGCTGGCACTAGTGTTCTATGTCTATACCCGGGAAATCAAGGAAGCCCGGAAAACCGGAAATTGGAATGCCGTTTTAGCGGGGTTGACCATCTTCGGCATCGATTTTTTCAATGAAACCTGGAACGGGTGGGTTTTCGCCATCGGGGGCAGGTCCGCCTTGTGGACCACCCCGGGGGACACGGCCTTAAGAACTATGGTCGGGTGGAACATCGAAATCATGTTCATGTTTCTTCTCTTAGGAATAATCTACTACCATACCCTTTCTGAACAAGGGAATAAACGGATCTTCGGCCTGCCGGAAAAGTGGTTCTGGGCCATCGGCTACACGGCTTTCTGCGTGTTTATAGAATGCGTCCTGAACGCCGGGGGCCACCTGGTTTGGGAATACCCTTTCTGGTACCGGTCCTTCGGCGGCATCTGGCTGATCTTTTTCTTCGGTTACTTTCATTTCTTCTGCGGGGCTATCCTGGTCCTTACTCGGAAAACCCTGAAACAAAAGATTCAGATTGTCGCGATTATCTATGCCGTGCCGGTGCTGCTGAATATCATCGGTTTAGGCTTCTTAGGGTTACATTACTGAACCGGAACACTTGCGGAAGTATTGGACGGGGCTCCCGGAACATCAGTATATTATCCTTCATAAGAGGATAATGAATGAAAGAAAAACAGATCGCCTTAACACTGGGTTCCGGGGCGGCCTTGGGATACGCCCATATCGGAGTGCTAAAGTTCCTGGAAGAGCTGAATATTAAGCTCTCGGGGATCGCCGGCACCTCCATGGGAGCCCTGGTCGGCGGGCTGTACGCCTACGGGTACAGCGCCGGAGAGCTGGAGAAGCTGGTAACCCGGCTGAATTCCCTGGAAATCGCCAAATTCTTTTTCCCCACCTTTCCCCGGGGGGGTATTATAGACAGCGACAATGTGAAGAAGTTCCTCGCTTCCCTCATCGGGGATGCCAGGATAGAGGACCTGTCCATTCCCTTTCGCTGTGTCGCCACGGACATCCTTACCGGAAACGAGGTGGTCTTCGATTCGGGTCCCCTGCTGGACGGCATGATCGCCTCCATGTCCATCCAGGGAATGTTCAAACCCTATTCCTGCAAGGGCTTGTACCTCTGCGACGGCGGTCTCTGTAACCCCGTTCCCTGGGATCTGGGAAACGAACTGGGAGATGTAAACATCATCGTCAACGTTCTTCCCCTGTTAGGGGTCACCCCGGGGGGTAAGAGAAAGATAGAAAAGATATCCGCCCTGGCGAAGGAACCGATCGAAAAGAAGGAACCGGGGTTTCTGGATGTGATTAAAAACGGTTCGATCTTCGACACCTTGAAAGATCTGATGCAGGACCTGAAAGATAAAAAGACCTCCTTGAAACAAATCCACGAAGACCTTTGGTCCAAGTCGGAGGAGCGCCAGCCTTCTTTGACCGACGTCCTGATGAACTGGACCTTCATGACGGCGGTGGAACGGAGGATTCCCAAGAGAAAAAAGGGGCGGAAACAGATTATTCTTACCCCGGACCCGGGAAAGCGTAATCCCTTGGATTTCAAGACGCCGAAGCCCGTTATAGCCCAGGGCTATGAAGCTGCCAAAGAGCAGGAAGACCGGATTAGGAAACTCGCCGGGGTATAATAAGGCTGCAGTAATCCGGGGCTCCTTCCGGGAGCCCGTCGGTTAACTCATTTCCTTCATTTTTTCACGGTTTTTCCTGATTTTCTCCGGGGTGAGATTATAATAACGCCAGAACAGGATCGTGCAGATCGCCACTAAAATAGCCGGCACTAAGGCGGTATGGATCTTGATGCCCCACAGGGCCTTCCCAAGATCATCGGTTTTCGAGGCCAGATCCGCCTGGCTTTTCGCCCCCTCGACGAAACCGGTGAGACGATGAACCACGGCAAAAGTGGCAGCCTGGAAACTGTGGCCGAACTTGATGAAGAATGCCTGGTACCCGTAATACACCGCCTCCTGTTTCTTCCCCGTCCGGACATACACATCGTCGAGGATGTCACCCATGGCCGGCGGATCCACAAACCACTGGGCCCCCAGTCCGATACCGAAGAAAAAGAGGACCACCAGAAAAATGTTGAACTGGGATATGAAGGCCATGGGCAGGAGGGTCACGGTCATAAGGATACCGGCCAGAATGCTCATCTTCCGGTTGTCGTCCACCCGATGGGAAAGCTTTATCCACAGGGGAACCGAAATGAGGGCCCCCCCGAGCATACAGCCCATGAGGATACTGATGGCCGAGGGGTCCTTGTCCAGAACAAAATTGGCGATATAGGGAGCCGAGGCGGAGAGCATGGTTACCGCCGCCTGGTAACCGAAGAAGAAAATAATCTTTACGATGAATGTGCGGTTCGAAAGAACCGTTTTCGCGGTTTTGAAGAAGCCTTCTTCCAGGTCGGCCTTTTGTTCCTCCAGGCGTTTTCGGTAACAAGCCCGGGTTTTTTCGTCTTCCCTTACCCCCGGAAGCATCATCAGGAAGAAGATGAGACCTATCCCTATCAGCACCCAGGCCATGGTTCTGAAGGTATCGGGGATGCCGAATTTAATAAACAGCGGCGGAATGACCGAGGAAGACACAATGCCGGTAATGCCGATAAGGGTTCCGATACCCGCGGCGGTCCGCCGCTCGTTCAGGCCGCGGAACTTGTCCGGGTACAGGGAAGTCACCGCCACGGTCCAGACGGTAAAAAGGGTGTCGAAGAGGCAGGTGGACAACAGCAGCCAGGTGAAGATAAGCCACTTATCCGCCACCGGGTCCCACTTGAAGGGAACCAGAAAAATCAGGGCAAAGGAGACGAGCCAGGGAACCGACGCGATGACGATCCAGGGGAACCGCTTTCCCCACCTCTTCTCCCAGGGCATGGGAAATTTCTCCATGAGATACCCAATCAGGGGATCGTTGATCGAGTTCCAGATAGAAAAGAGCACGAAGGCCAGGGCAGCCAGACCGGCGGAAAGTCCGATTTCCGACTCGTAGAAATAAAAGACATACATGCCGAAAGGACCGGTGATCCATTGGAGGAAGAACTGATTCATGTTGTAACTGGCCATAATCCACCGGGAATTTTCGTAGACTTCACGCTGCTTGGTTTTCATCGGTACACCTCGGATAAAGATTGTTTAAAGCCGCCTACAGCGGCGATCGATCATGCCGGACAAGGTGACGGCTCCCTTCATAACCGGCAGGATTCCCCCGCCGCTTTCGCTCTGACTCCCGGCGAAATAGAGGTTTTTCACCGGGGTTTGACAGGGCACACTTTTCTGCCCCATCACCGGTGAAAGCCCCCCGAAGGAGTGGTGTTTCTGGGCTGTCCGCCTTCGGAAATCCGCCGGCGTCATGATGAGGCGGGTGACCGTTCCCTTTTTCAAGCCGGGGATGTACCTCTCCGCCGCCGCCACCAAGGCATCTGCCAAAAGCTCCCGTCTCTCTTCCCAGGTTCCTTCGTTGAGAATATTCGGCGCGATGGTATAGATGGTAACGGCGTGGCGGCCTTCCGGGGCCATGGAGGGGGAATGCTCAGAGGGCACATAGACTACAAAGCCGTCGGCACCGCCGTGGTAATCCCCACGTCTGCATTTCTCCACCCCTTCATTGATGTCGTAGATGCCGTAATAGTAGCAGAGGGGGGACCGCTGATACACCGAAGGATCGAAATCGATGCCCAGGTGAACCATCATCACCGATTCCATGGGGATAAGGGACTCGACTTTTTTCCGAAAGTCCTCCTTCAAAGGCTCGCCGTCCAGGAGGTGCAGGAAGGTCTCCCTCACCCCGCCGGTGGCGATGACCAGGTCGGCGTTGAAGAAGGAATCGTCGCTGAAGGCGACACCGATGGCCCGGCGGCCGGCGGTGCGTACGGCGGAAACTGTTTTACCGGCGAGGATTTTGCCGCCGTGTTCCTGAAGGACCGACGCCAGGGCCTGCACCAGGGAACCGCAGCCGCCGGAGATAAAGCGGTACTCCGGGGTTACCCCGGCGGCGGTCCTGAATAAAGGAATCCGGGCGTCAAAGGCCGTCTCCAGATTGAGCAGGGGCACCCCCAGGGCGGGAAACTCCGAGGGCTTCACCACCATATCGGCTAAAATGGCGGTAAACACGGCTTTGAGTTTTTCCGAAGAAAAGAAATGATCCATCAGCCGCTCCGCCGTCCAGTCCTGATACTGCCTTAAGGGCTGGAAAAGCTTTTTCATGGTCAGAAGCCGCTTCAGCTTTCCCGGCCGGGCCTTCATTTCCCCGTCTCTGGCCAGGACGGCCAGATCGGTCATGGCTTCGAGAACCTCGTAATACCCGTCCAGGCCGTCGGCGTCTGCGGGGAAAAGGGTTTTGAGGTATTCCCTCCGCCAGGCGGGTCCCCGGTACTCCGACGGCCGGATAAGGCTGAAGTCGGGAAAGACAATGTCCCGGTCCGACCGCACCGAGCCGACCCGGTGAACCACCCCCAGGCTCCGAAGGATCTTCGTCCCGGCTTCCGCGGGACCAAAGCCTTCCAGTAAAAGCGGGCCCAAATCCCAGGAAAATCCGTCCTGACCCACCGTGGCGGTAACCCCGCCGATCTCCCCATGCTGCTCAAACACGGTCACCTGGTGCCCCACGGCGGCGAGATACGCCCCGACGGTAAGCCCCGCGGCTCCCGAGCCGATGATGGCCACCTTCATTCCTGCCTCCTTTTTTTAATAACCTTCCTACACTGGACGCTGTCCCTTGGCAGCAAAATCCCTCAGGCCAACCCGTAAAAAAATGTACAATACGCAATAGGTATGTATTAAATAACAGAGGTAGTATAAAACGCGTTTTCCGAAAAAGCAAACAAAAAGATCGAGGGGATTCCCCCCTTCATTCCTCTGAAGTCTCCGGGAAGAAGAACCTCTTGTAGAGTGAAATATACCGATCCCTCTCGCTGAGCAGGGCCATGTGGCCCAGAGCTTCAAAGGTCACTCTCTCAGCCCGAGGATACAGCCTTCTAACACACTCCCTTTCGATCCGCGGTATGGCGTTGTCCCCTTCCGAATCGATAATGAGCATCTCGCCGGCCCAACCTTTAAGATCCTCGGGGGAATAGCGGTAATGGGCTCCGAAATCGATCATCGCCTTGAGCATACACAGGGATTCCCGCCTCTCTTTGGCATCAAACTTATCCCGGAAATAGGACACCCAGAATTCCCGTTCTTCCTCTCTCATCATGGATGTGATTCTGTCCAGCTTTTTGGCGTTGATCTTCCTGACCATAAAACCGGGGAGTACCTTGATCAGCCTATACGCCTTTTTCAGAGCGCCGAGCCGCTTCTTCAGGGCTTCTTCGGGAATCCGGTGGTCCGCGGCGGTGGTGTGGCTTAACAATACCTTGGTGAAGCGGCGGGGATCCGAGCGGACCAGTGCCTGGGCCAGGATGCCGCCGAAGGAATGGCCCATCACGCAGACCTCCGGACAGTTCAATTGATCCAGGAGCTCCCCCAGGCTCGTCACATACCCGGCAATGCTGCCGATATAGGGGTACCGCAGGGTAATGATCCTTCCGAAAGGCTGTAAAGCCAGAAGGTGAGAAAAGAAGGGCTCGCCGTCGGCCAATCCCCCCGGCAGCAGCAACACCGCCGGGTCCCCTTTCCCCAGGGAATAGCAGATATACTCTCCCCGGGACGTGGAGAGCACCTCCGGCGGGCAAAGCTCTTTGAATTTTGCATATTCTTCCGTTAAGACGTCCCGGTTCATGGTATGTTGTTGATAAACCTTCGTCAGTCGTACTCGTAACACCCCATGGACCAGCCGGTGCTTCCATTACCGGACCGGGTTATCCCGTCCTTGTCCGTGTAGAAGCTCCAATCGGCGGATTCACCGTCCAGGCCCTCGGTGTCCAGGGTCAGGCCCGCAAGACCGGACGTGATCCGGCCGGTCGTGTGGTCGATGGTCGGAGCCTCGTCGAGGTTGCCGTCAGCGCACCCGACATTATTGTTGAGGTCTGTAGCGGCTGTATAATTGGCGCCGGAATCCTTTGCCGCCTGGTCCCAGGCGTCGAAGTTGTTGTTGCATATGCTGCCGGTTCCGAACGAGCCCAAACCCGACACCGGATCATAAATGCCGAAGGCACTGGTACCGCTCCCGTCAGTCGAACCGGAGAAGATATTGTTGTCGACAAGTACCGTATTGCCCGCCGGAGTACCCAGGTTGAGACGTAATCCACACAAACTTGTAGTGCTGCCAAGCGCTTCACCGACGAGCGTGTTGTTCCGGACCACGATGGTACTCGTCGCACCGATGCTGATGCATATCCCGGTGCTCGCTCCCCCGGCGCGGACGTAATTGTTCCTGAGGGTCACAGCTGTCGACATATTGACCTCTATACCGTAGGAGCTTGCGCCCCCTCCCAGGCCGCTGACATGGTTATCCGCAAGGAGGAAATAGTTTACCGTATCCAGGGAGACGCCGCAGCTGGTTGGATGGTTGGTACTCTCCCCGTCGGCAGCCAGGATGGTGTTGCCGGATATTTCGCCGGAAAGATACACATTCTTCAGGTAGATTCCGTAGGAAGCACTTCCTCCTCCCGCAGTCCTCGTGCCGCCGGATATCGAATTGTCAGTGATCGTTATTTCCCTATCCGTCGAGTTTCCCTCGGCGTAGATTCCAAACGATGAATACCCTCCCCCACCGGTTATCGAAGGGTTGTCGTGGACATTGATTACCGAGTCGTACGCGTACAGGCCGTAGCTGTTGCCGGCGGGTGTCGTGCCCAATGGGGCGGCTCCTCCGGTGATCCAGCAGTTGGTGATCTCCGCGTTCTGGCAGGCTTGAAGCCGGACCGCGTGGGTGAGAACGTTGGCGGTCGCCTCGGATCCCCTGATATCCAGGCCGTCGAGGAGGATGTTGTTTTTATTCACCCCCGCCACGGTTGAATAATCGGCATCCGTGGAGGCGGACTGCAGGATGGTCCGGTAGGTTTCGGCGTTACGGATGCTCCAGTCGTCGGGTTTGTATCCCCCCATGATGTGGAGGTTGGCATTCAGGGTGATGACCGAAACGCCCGCCGTTGCCGGGCCGTAGGTTTCGCTCTGTGCCGCGTCCCCGGCCACATGTATCTCCGCCGGTGATGCGGGAAGAGGGCTGAGGCGCGCGGATGCGACCGTCACTCCCGCTGAAATATGCTGGAGGGGATCGTCGATGGTCCCGGCATTCGCGTCATTGCCATCGTAGCGGACATACACGACGCCCCGGTACGACGCCAGGTCCTGGGAGGTTCCCGCGGTTCCGTAGTTCAGGGCCGCGTCATGGGCATACGCCCGGTAGACCCAGAGTCCCTCCGGAACGTCATCGTCGGTGAAACCGCTGAATCCGGAAGCGGACCCGTCGTAGACAACCTCGCAGTCAGCCGTGGGCCAGGCCCCGGCCGCGTAGGCCGTTCCGTCGACCGGCAAATATACGGCATCCGGATCGTATCGGAACACGACCACATGTTCCGCGCCGGTGACATCGATCACTGTGACGCTCTGGGTTCCCCCGGTAATGTACTCAGCAGCGAAGGCGGATATATTCGGAACCGCCGTAGGAGCGGTGAAGTCCGAGGTCCATTGGCAGACCGTCACATCTTCCTCGTCCTGAAAGACCCCCGCGCTGTTTCTTCCCAGGACCTTAAGGGTATGGGCCGTCTCGGTCAGGGAGGCGATGGTGATCGGTGTCGAGATATCGGTATCCGCCGAGTAAGCCGCGTCATCGAAACTGTACTTGTAGCCCGCCACATCGGTACCCCCCACGGTAATCGAAAAGGAGGAAGCACATGAATAGGCCGTAGTCGGCGCGCCGGTGAGGACGACCACCAGCCCCTGGGCCACATTCGGATCAACGTACTCCGGATCGTCCGGGTTCGAGTGGGGCGCGGGGTCATCTATGAGGTCCGGCGGCACAAGCTCGCAGGAAGCGAGAAATATACCGGAAAAGGCGAGCGCAGCGGCCGCGCACAGGACGAGAATCGATACAGTCGGTTTGCTGTTTTTCATATGGTTATCCTTTATGAACTACATTCGGACCCGGAAGGAAAGGGTGGTGGCGCCGGGAAGGGGAATGATCATTCCCGTTACGACCGGCACGGCATCGGCCGGTCCCAAAGAGACAGCAGAAGCGCCGGAAGCCGTCCCTCCCGCCGGGGCCTTGGCGAACAGGATGGCCGAAAGGACGCCAAGACCGACGCCCACCCCCGCCGCCGAGGCGCCGATGATGAAGTTGGTGTTGGCGTTACCGGTGACAGCGGCCGAGCGGGCGGCTTCATAGGCGTTGTAGAGGGAAGTGAAGTCGTCGCCGGCGGCCGCGCTTCCTCCTTCATAGGCGTTCTGAGCTTCCGTAAAGGTTATCAGGAGGGGAAGGGAGACGGCGAGGAAATAGCTCCCCGCGCCGACACAGGCCAGCCCTCCCGCCAGTGTCGAAATAGCGGGAATGTTCGCGGGTTTGCGCTCCGCTTTCGGGGCCTCCGCGGGCTCCTCCCCGACCGCCGTTGCGCCTCCTGCTGCAGGGGTGGTTCCGCCGTAGGGAGCGGAGAGTTCACCCGCTACCCCGGCGATTCCGGCCAGCAGGGCGTCGAGATTGTCGAAGATCCCGTCAGCGGTGCTCAGGGTTCTGGCCGTCTCAGTCTCCAGCATCTTGGCGGAGAAGACGTACTTGCTCCCCACCCTGCTGATGTTTCCCAGCACAATCGCCTCGGCGGCGAGCATCTTCCCTACTTCCAACATACATGATTCATCGGTACATCCCGAAAGAGAAAACTCAAGTTCCTTCAGCACCGTTTCCCGCTGGCTTACGTCTATGACCGTGAAGCAGTTGGTCTTGAAAAGGGCTGAAGACAGCAGCCCGATGACCGACTTCATCTCCGCCTGGGAGACCTCGCTGACAGTAAAATCGAGAACCGTAATGAGAGGTTTTTCATGTTGAGAAAAAACAGACATCAC
>JAFGDJ010000207.1 GCA_016932135.1 Spirochaetales bacterium
CCACCTATACAAGGCCTATGCCATGTCCGTGGAAACCTCCGATCTTTCTCGCCTGAAAACTCTCTCGAACTTGGTGGAATACCACCTGGCCCTGGAGGAGCTTGAAAAAACCCTGGGTTATATCGAGGAAGCCCTGCCTCTGGCGGAAACCAACCCTCTGAGCCAGGATGCCGCCGTTCTGTACCATAACACCGCCGTGGTGTACCGCCGAAAAGAAGATTATCAACGATCTATCGACTATATTCAGAAAGCCCTGGAAATAAACACAAAACTTGAATCCTTTGGAGAGATGGCTTCAAATTATTATATCCTGGCATCTGTCTATTCACGGCTTAACCAACCCCAGGAGGCTTTGGACTACGCCGAACTGGCCTTAACCAATGATAAGAAAGTGGAGAACCGGCCGGGGATAGCGGCGGATCTTTTGGCCCTGGGGATCCTTCATCAGAAGGAAGGCCGGGAAGAAACGGCTTATACTTATTTTGAGAAGGCTTACCATGTATATGAAACCCTGCAGCACCCTGAAGGCATGAGACGCTGTCTTCAGTACCTCCGCGAGTCCGCCGTCGGTCTGGGAAAGGATGCGGATGCCGAGGTTTACACCCGGGCATTGGAAATCCTGGAAGAACGATCATGAATCCTGCTCAGGCAAAGGCTTCATATATTATCCGCCTTTTCCGGGGGTACCGTCGTACAGCCCTGGCGCTTCTCCGGCTTCTCTTTATTATCATCATCGCAACTGCTCTAAGTTTTTTTATCGTTTGGCCTCTCTGGTATAGCGCAGTACACGCTCCCCGCCTCTTTTCCGTTCTTACCCTGGTGGTTCTGCCCTCTATCCTCCTGATACTTGGATGGAGGAAAGCCCGGAAACGGGGATTTGTTCTCAAAGCCGCCGACCTTCGAAGAAAGGCGGGTAGCTTTTTCGCTTTCCTCTTTTGCGTCTTCCTTTTCCTGTCGGCGGTGTTTCTGTTTCTTACCGGTAATCCAGGTTTGGGGACCATTATAACCATCGGCTTTTTACAATTTGCCGGACATCTGGCCTTCGGCAGGTCTTCTCGTACATGAGAAAAGGTTTTCTAAGCCGGTGGTTCTTCATTGTCTTTCTTTTCACCGCCTTTCAGCTTTCCGGAAGCCCCTATCCCGATATCCGTCGCCTTACCCAGGACGACCCCCTCTACCGGCAAGTATCCTCCGATATAGCGGCTTATTATAAATACGAAAAGCAGGGAACCGGGTATTTACCCTCTCTTTCCCTTTATCGCTACAAACCTCAGGACGACGAGAGTCTTTTCACCATTGCTTCCCGGATGAACCTGCCTTATGAAACCATTGCGCTCTTGAACGGGCTGCAGCACCCCGAGGAACTGGAAGAGCTGGAGACGATCCTCCTCCCCAACCTGCCCGGTCTGTTTCTTCCCGCGTCACCGAAAACCGAGTTAGAACGTATCATGGCCGGCTGGAGGGATGTTTCCCCGCTTTCCCCGTTCACCGTGGTTTCCGAGCGGGGAGAAGAAAGCTTCTTTTTTCTTCCGGGGAGCCGCTTTCATGCGGTGGAAAGAGCCTATTTTCTCGGCATTCTCTTCCGGTTACCCCTGGACGGTGGCATCATCACCTCCCGTTTCGGCACCCGTATCAGCCCGATAACCGGGGAACTGCATCATCATAACGGTATCGATTTCGCCGCTCCGTTAGGTACCCCGGTATACGCGGCCCGGGACGGCCTGGTGGAATATATCGGATCGGACAGCGTTTTCGGTATTCACGTTATCCTTTCCCATTCCCAGGAGTACGAAACGCTCTACGGCCACCTGGAGAGCCTCCAGGTAGAGTTGCATCAAAGGGTCTATTCGGGTATGATTCTAGGTGCGGTGGGTGAAACCGGCTTAACTACCGGGCCGCACCTGCATTTTGAAATCAGGAGAAAAGGCGAAGCGCGGGATCCTTTTCCGCTCATGCCGTTGTTTTAGGTTATGAAACCCTCAGCCGTCTTTCTAGTTTGCTTCTCATTGCTGCTCCCCCTGGTTCCAGCCCGGGGTGAACAGATTCGCGGAACTCTCATAGGAAGTGTGGAAATCACCTCCACCTCCACAGAGACGGCTTCCTTTTCCCTGCGCCTGGAAGATCTGGCAGTCCTGCACTTCGCGCCCGAGGACTTCCCCCTGATAAAGGGTATCGAAATGGAAATCCGCATTCCCCAGGATGCCGAATCCTATATGGACGGGTTCGCCTGCTTGGTATATCACTCTATCCGTCCGACCCCCTCCTCGGAGGTTCGTTTTTACCAGGGCAGCCGCCTGGGATACACTGTTCTGCCCAGAAGCGGTCGATTGTATATTCAGATTCCCCTGCTGACGCCCTTCGGTTCTTCTCCGTCACCGGGTACTATACTGTTTGATCCTCTGCAGTCTCCGGAATCCTCCCCGCTGATTCTTACCCTTCTTCCTTTCATGAAGGGAATCCCCGATAACGTATATGAAATGTCCTTCCCCATAAAAGTTTCTCCCTTGGTAAAAGAAGTGGGGCTTCTCGAATTGACGGTAAAAAACACCGAGGGAGAGATTCCGGAGGACCTGACGGTCTTTATCGATGACGATCAGGTGGATTATCCTTACTCATCGAGGCTTTTATCTCCGGGGCTTCACAAGCTTCACCTGGAAGCTCCCGGGTACATATCCTTAGACCGCTCTTTTTCCATCGAGAAAGGGGAACGGTCCGGTGTATCGGCGGTTTTGGAGAAAAGCGTTCCCCGTTTCATTATAGAAGCTCCCCGGGGAAGCAAGGTCTTCCTGGACGGACAACAGCTTCTTCCTCCTTTCAACGAAACCAAGGAAATCGACCCTGGTGAGCATACAGTTTTATACACCCTGGGGGATTACACCTTAAGCAGAAAATTCTTTGCCGAACCGGGAAAGACCTATAAAATTGACTTATTTCTTGATATTTTAATCGAGAATTATTAACTATTTATCC
>JAFGDJ010000208.1 GCA_016932135.1 Spirochaetales bacterium
GGGCTTACCTTCCTTGTTCGGGATAAGGCCTTTGCATCGCAGAATTTTTTATCGATGTTCCCCCAGGCCGCATAATTCTTTGCTGATCCGGAATATTTCTTCGGCAGCTTCCCGGTCAACTGCGGGAGGAGCAGGGTCTTCCAGCCGGGTAAGATTGAAAAATTTGCCGTTGGTGTGAGCAACCTCTTCAGATACTCCCAGGTAGTATAATGCCTCGGCCGAAATTTCCGGTGTCCTGAAATTCTTCTCCAGTATGTTATTCTTGTACCATTTGTAGAGGCGGCCGTTGTCTTTCCCGGCTTCGGTCTTCACCGCTCCGGGGTGCATGGCATTGATAGTGGCGCCGCTGCCTTCCAACTGTTCGGCGAATATCAGCATGGTCAGCAGCTGGGCCAGCTTGGCTGAACCGTAACTTCCCAGGCCGGAATAACGCCTTTTTTCCCAGTTCAGGTCATCCGTCCTCAAGCCCCACGCGGCAAAGCGATGACCTTCGGAATTCACAAAAAGGATCCTTCCGTGGCCCTGCTTCTTAAAGATCGGGACAAGTACCGTAGTAAGGAGGAATGATGAAAGATGATTCACAACGAAAACCGTTTCCAGACCTTCGGCGGTTTCGGTCCTCCGGGTGAGATGAACCCCGGCATTGTAAATCAACACGTCCACCGGCCGCTTCAGTTCCTGAAGATCCTCAGCCAGCTTCTTTACCTGGTCCATCACGCTGAAATCGGTGATAATGCAGGCACACTCCGTCTGATAGGTTTCCCTGATTTCCCGGCACAGCCTCTCCGACTTTTCCGTGTTTCGATTGATGCAGATCAGATCGGCACCCATGGAGGCATATTTATGGGCGGCAGCGTACCCGATGCCTGAAGTGGCCCCGGTAATCATGACCAGCTTTTTCCGGAAAGGAGTGCTGCAGATTACCGGTTCAGCCTTATTGTTCTTCATCATGGCCGTCACATTCCCGATGTTGTACTGCTTGAAATACCTTCTAATGCCTTTCACTTCACTCATAAATAGTACCAACCCTCCCCCATGGTGTTATCTAAAACCACTGGGCAACCGGGACAATAACCGGTTTATATACCATTAAAATAAATACCACGAATAATGGCACAACCCCCGCCAGGGATATCCACAGACGCATCTTCAGAAGCCGCAGGAGTTCTGCAGGAAGAGCCTGGGCGGAAGGATCAACTTCAGCCAGGAGGCGTTTAACCCTGTACTGAGTCGGGATATCGCTGATCACCCACACGGCCCCTGAAAACAGAAAAAGAAGGAACGATAACGAGAGCCAGCCGGTATACCATATCCCACCCATGCCGAAACTGAGCATAATACCCGCCGTAACGGAAAGAATAATCATGGGTGAAGAAAAATGAGCATCCAGCCATGACACAGTCTCATAGGTATGCAGAATGACTTCATTACGGCCCGATGTCAGGCTCCTCGCCTCCCATACCATGCCGATTACGGCATTGGAAAAAAACAGTGTCACGGCAAGAACATGGGCAAACAGAACATGGCTGTAGAGACCGGGCTTATACATCATCTTTTCAAGGGCGGCGGGAAACACCAGGGCAAAGACAATCATTGCCCCCATAACTGAAAGGGAAATAAGTAAAACGATTTTTGTTTTCATACACCCTCTTTCACTATCCTGCAGATTGTATTCCTGCAGGTACTATATTCACGGGAGATAGTCTCCCGTTATCTAGGCCAACTCTTTTCGTACCATATCGGCTACCAGTTTCGCTGTAAGGATACAGGTAGGCAATCCGGCCGGGCTGCCGGCCCACTGACCGGCTTTATACACCTGGGGAAAGGCCGTCTTTACCGCTTTTTTCATATTCACCATACCGCCCTCGACCGGAATCGTCTGATCGAAGGACCATCCCACGATAGCTCCTTCAGAACTCCTCACCCTGTTCTCGATTGTCAGGGGGCTGGCGGTAAAACTGAATATCCCATGGCCCTTCAAGCCGGGATAGATGGTACTGTCCAGTATTTCTATAACCTTTTTTCGCAGGTACTCCATGTACTCCTCATACCATCCGCTCTCATAAACATGTTTAACCAGGGCATGGTTCATCAAAAAACTTGCGATGATACCTGTCTTTCCCGGTGGTGCGGTAGCCGGATCATTGAGCGCCGGGATGGAAAGCTCAAAGGTGTTAAAGCGGCAGAACCTGTCCGTCCAGTCAAGAATTTCTGTTTTTGAAACCTTATCCCAGTTTCGAAGAATTTTATCCAGTTCCCCTTTTTGTATATCCTGGAGTCCTTCCCGGGAAGGGGTGTAAAAGAAGTGGCCGTAAGATATGTTCCTGAACACCTGGGGGTCCTGGTCCACGGCAATAAAGACGGTGAAAACCGATTCCGCTCCACGGCTTGCCAGTATTCTCGATTTTTCCTGTGCTATTCGCTTCTGCGTCCCGGGCGGTGTCGCTGTATAGTCCGCGATGCGGTAAAGCTGTTTGAGATCGGCAGCCCAGACCAGCCTGTCATAGGCATAGGTGACGTCATGTTGATCTGTAAGGGTTTTGCCGGCGATATCAACAGCACAGATATCGGTATTTGTCAGAACTTTCCCTCCGGCATCAAGGATCGCTTCCGCAATCTTTGCCGACAGCTGCCCGACACCTCCTTTGGGGTAGTAGTAATCGATATACAAGGCGAAATAGCTCATCGCGAAGAAGGCCGGTGTCTTTGTAAAGAAATGCTGGGAAATGATGTCGTTCAGGGAGCGGTTTTTGATCGTTTTTTCCAGGAAGTCCTCTACCGGCACCTGCATTCTAATGATAGCCAGGATGGTCCCGATCAGCCTGAACAGCCAGGGAATGAGCCCGGTAATGAAATACCACCGGTCTCGTTTTGGATCTTTGAAGAAAGGGCTGCCGCTTCCGAACAGAACATTCATGTGCCTTTTCATATCCTGTATCACGGCTATCACTCTGTCCACATCTTCCTGGCTGTCCGGATACATCCTTTTCAACTGCTGTTCATAATCAAGAAGGCTGTCGTCCGTTTCCACATGGATGATATCCTTTTCTATCCCCAGGGATATCCTGCTCCTCAACATTTCGAGATCGATATCCAGCTCTCTGAGCATAGGCAGGATCATCCCCGCATTTTCTATTGCCCGTGTACCGCCGTCAAAGAGAAAGCCTTCCCGGGTGAAGGAGTTAACCAGCCCTCCGCATTTTTCATTTTTCTCAATGAGGGTTACATCCAGCCCCTGCCTGGCCATTGACGCGGCTGAAACGAGGCCGGCCATCCCCCCTCCTACCACCAGCACTTTCTTTGTCTGCATCTCCATTTCACATGTCCTTCTTTTCAGTATGTGAAAATATTCTCCACTTTCGGGTTCCTGAGAAAAAAGTCTTCCCTGAACCCTCATCGACGTATTTTAAAATCTACTTCGACGTTATAATAGAATACACTTCGGCTTCTATCAACATTTTTTTACAATACCGTCGATTTCGGTTTAAGACCCTGGTTGCTCTGTTTTTTTCGGATTCTCAGCAGGCGGGAAGATGCTGTAAAAGGTGGATGGGTTGAAGGATTTGTGTTTATGTTTTGGGCAAAAAAAAGCCTGGCGACGACCTACTCTCCCGCTTGCGCAGTACCATCGGCGCTGAAGGGCTTAACTTCCGTGTTCGGGATGGGAAC
>JAFGDJ010000209.1 GCA_016932135.1 Spirochaetales bacterium
AGATCCCAGATCCCGGATACAGATTATTATCCCGCGGTGTGGGGGCGGACAACCCGAAGCTTCCCGGTCATGAGGGACAGCACTTTTTTTCGTATACTCTCGGCATCCAGGCCGTTCAAGGAGAGGCATTCATCCCGGCTGCCGTGGGGAATGAAATGATCGGCAATACCCAGACCTATCATCACCGGCTTTTTCCCCGGAAAGGCCGCCGAGGAAAGAATATATTCTCCGATACCCCCTAAAGCGGCTCCGTCTTCCACAATCACCACATACTCGTACGTGCCGGCGACATCGGTAAACCAGGTGAGGTCCAGGGGTTTGATAAAACGGAGGGAGAGAATGTCGGCCGTGACGGCGTCCTCCGCCAGGGCCGCCGCCGCAGCGGCGCATCGGGCGGCCAGGGCCCCGGCGGACACCAGCAGCACGTCACCACCGTCTTGTTTCAAGAAAGCCCCCCGGCCTTCCTGGAGGGGCTGGGGTTCCAGGGTGAATACCCTTTCGGCGTTGTCCTTGGGGTACCGGATCATTACCGGGTGCTGCCTCGTCAGGGACCACCGGAACATCATCTTCAGCTCTTCCCCGTCCGCCGGAGCCAGGAGAGCCAGGTTGGGAACGCTTCTGAAAAGGGGAATGTCGAAAGCGCCCTGGTGGGTTTCACCGTCTTCTCCCACGATGCCCGCCCGGTCCACCATAAAAACCACCGGCAGGTTGGGCAGGGCTACATCATGAATAACCTGGTCCACCGCCCGCTGCATAAAGGTTGAATAGATCGCCGCCACGGGTCTCAAACCCCCGGCGGCAAGGCCGGCGGCAAATCCCACGGCGTGCTGTTCGGCGATTCCCACGTCGAAAAAACGGCCGGGGAAGCGATCCTGAAAGGGGGACAAACCGGTACCGGCGGCCATGGCGGCGGTAATAGCCACCAGATCCCGGTTTTCTTCGGCCATAGACAGGAGAAAGGAGGAAAAAACCTCGGTGAAGGAA
Organism: Spirochaetales bacterium; assembly: GCA_016932135.1. Taxonomy (GTDB): domain Bacteria; phylum Spirochaetota; class Spirochaetia; order JAFGDJ01; family JAFGDJ01; genus JAFGDJ01. The sequence continues at coordinate 985 of JAFGDJ010000209.1, forward strand.
CGTCCCTGCTGGGCGGGCATCTTCCCGTCCAGGATGGAAAAGGGTCTGACCCCGTGGTACAGGGTCGGATCGATCTCCGAATGGGGATACCCCTTTCCCTTTCTGGTTAGAACATGAACGATCACCGGCTTATCCACCCGGCAGGCGCTTTGTAAGGCGGGGATCAGCTTCCTGAAACTATGGCCGTCCACCGGCCCGATATAGGCGTACCCCAGGTCTGAAAAGAGGTTGTCCTTATAGAAGACCGCCTTAACGGCCTTTTTAAACCGAATAGCCAGCTCCAGAAGCAGTCCGTTGAAAAAGGGAACCAGGCTCAAGCCTTTGTCGATTTTATCCCGGGTCTTTTGATAGAAGGTCGTGGAGGTGAAACGGCTTAACTGGGAAGATACCGCCCCGATACTGCGGGAATAGGAAATGGCTCCCATATTTTTTCCGATGGACATGCGGTTGTCGTTGAGAATGAAGATGATATTATTCCTGGAACGGTCGGCCTGGTTCAGAGCTTCCAGAGCCATACCGCCATTGAGGGACCCGTCCCCGATAACCGCCACGACCTTACCCTTCACCCCCTGTATCGCCTGGGCGACGGAAATTCCCAAGGCCGTGGACAGGGATGTGGAAGCGTGTCCGGTCTCCACAATATCGTGTTCGCTTTCCTTGCGCTTAGGGAAACCGCTTAAACCTCCAAGCTTTCGCAGGGAATCCATTCCCTCGTTTCTGCCGGTGAGGATCTTATGAGCGTAGCATTGATGTCCCACGTCCCAGATGATTTTATCTACGGGGGAATGAAAAACCCTGTGCAGGGCGATGGTAAGCTCCACGATTCCCAGGCTGGAGGCCAGGTGCCCCCCGTTTTCACTGACCACATCAATAATCCTCCGGCGGATCTCCTCCGCCAGTTGAGGAAGATCCTGCACCGGCAGAGCTTTGAGATCCCGGAGAGATTGTATCTGTGGAAGCAGACCTTTCTTTTCCGTCATGGAAGGGCCGTGTTATTTCTTCTTGTGCCTGTTCTTTCTCAGTTTTTTCTTTCTTTTATGAGTGGCTATCTTATGCCGCTTTCTTTTTCTTCCGCAGGGCACTCTTGACTCCTTGTTCTACTGCTGTATCACCGAAGCGTCGGAACTTCGATGGCTATTTTCTCGGACCTGGTGATTATGCTGGTTCTTTATCCCCTCGTCAAGGGGGGGAAAATCGGGATTGCACAGGCCAGATTTTCACGTTATAGTATGATGTAACATGGAAAAAATCTCCAATGAAATTAGGCTGTACTATTCCGATAACGGAATAAATACCACCTTAGCTTCCGGAACAAAAGAGATAAGTGGCTATACCCGACATTTCAACCAGAACGAAGAGTTCTTTATTAATATCCCCCAGGAGATCCGGGTCCCCCATTTTCCCATCCACCATGATGTCCGGGTCTCCAAGCCCTCGGACTTCTACCTGCAAAACCTGAGGAAACTGGTCGAAGAACTCACCCTTCACATCCCTGAGGTTTTCGAAAACCTGATTTATTTTTTCGATCCGGCGGAAATACTGAGGCCCTGTTTTTTCCAGCTTTACCGGGTAGGAGAACAGCAGTACGTGTATCTTCTGCGGCTGGACCTGCTGTACCGAACCCATGAACACACCATCGTCGAGCCGGGGGATAACGACCGGACCCCCTCCTATGTCACCAACAACGTCTTCCTGGAGGCCGACATGATTCCCCTGGCCGGGACCCAGGCGTCAAACGGAAAAATGCAGTCTTTTCAGATAAAACAGACCATCAGTCAGACCTGGATAGGCCAGACCGGCCGGGGCTATTTCGTCCAGGGAATTTGGATGGACAACGAACTGACGAAGTTCTTCAGTAAGCTCTTTTCCCCCGACGGCAAAAGCCTGTACCCTTACTACCCTTTTACCTGTAAGTACCGAACCATCTGCCATAGCGTTCTCGACCTGTCCTTCGAAGGGCGGAAAAAGCATCTGCCCTACCTGCACCGGGCCATGTCTTACCTGATTCCCCGGCTGCCGTCGGTGGAAAAAGCCCTGAAGAATAAGGAATTCACTCCCGACCTGCCCGCTTTTCTGGAAATGAAAAACCAGGTGCCCGACTTCTGGAACCGTGTGTGGGACTCCTTCCAGGTGAGCCGGTACCTCAACAATTCGGACATGCGCGAGTACAGAATTGACCTCTGATTTTTCCGATCTTTCCGGGTTGAAGGTAACCGTCATGGGCCTGGGGCTTCACGGCGGCGGCGCGGCGGCGGCCCGTTTTTTCGCCGCCCGGGGGTGCCGGGTGACCGTAACGGATCTGCGGAACGCCGAAGTTTTATCTCCATCCATCCAGGCCCTGGCCGATTTACCCGTCCGGTTCGTCCTGGGGAAACACCCGGAAGAACTCTTTACCGGGGCGGACCTGGTGATCAAGAACCCGGCGGTCCCTCCCTCATCCCCTCTTTTAAAATTAGCCCGACGGATTGAAACGGATATTTCCGTGTTTCTGCGATACAACACATCACCGGTGGTGGCCGTTACCGGCAGCAAGGGGAAATCCACCACCGCTTCGGCCATCCATTTCTGCCTGAAGACAGAAAAACCGGACAGCCGCCTGGGGGGGAACATCACCGTCTCTCCCCTGACCTTTCTGGACGAAGAGGACCGGGACCCCTTAAGTCCGGTGGTCCTGGAGCTTTCCTCCTGGCAGCTGGCGGATCTAAAAGCCTCGGGACTTCTCAAACCTGCCGTAGCGGTGCTGACGATCATTCTCCCCGACCACCTGGACCGATACGGCACCATGGAAGCCTACGTGGCGGATAAACGACTGATCTATCGGAACCAAACCGAAGAAGACTACACCCTCTGCCTGAAAGACGACCCCTGGGGTCGGCTTTTTTACGGGGAAACCCCGGGACACCCCTTTTATTATACGGCGGATTCCCTGGATGCCGGTGAACCGGGGTTGTACCTGGATTCGGAAGGCCGGGGCTTCATCCGCCGAGCCGGGCGGGAAGAGGAGATTCTCCCCCCCCGGGTCCGGCTTCCCGGCCGCCACAATCGGATAAACCTCCTGGCCGCCGGGGGTGCCTGCGCCCTCCTGGGCATGGAAGCCTCGGCGGTGGGAAAGGCCCTGGCAGAGTTTCCCGGCATCGAACACCGGCTGGAATACCTATCCACCCGCCGGGGCGTGGATATCTACAACGACTCGGCGGCCACCATCCCCGAAGCCGCGGCGGCCGGGGTACTGAGCTTTCAGCGGCCGGTGGTCCTCCTGGCCGGAGGGACCGACAAGGAGCTGGATTTCGGCCCCTTTCTGCAAGCGGCAAAGCAGACCAAGGGCATCGCCCTGTTGGCGGGCACCGCCACGGACAAGCTGCTGCCCCTGCTGAAGGCCGAAGGCATCACCCCCGCAGGACCCTATGCCGGCCTGGATGAAGCCCTCTTGAAGGCTTTCGAGCTGACGGACCCGGGGGACGTGCTCCTCTTCTCGCCCGGGTGTACCTCTTTCGGGATGTTCTTGAACGAATTTGATCGGGGACGGAAGTTCAAAGCAGCTGTGAATACCCTGCCCGACTAAAGGGGCATCTTTTTCTTCAGTACCTTGAAGTAGTAGTTTCTCACCCCTTCGGCCCACCGGTAGAGACGGTACAGCCCCGGCCGTAAGGGGTAATCCCAGCAGCCCGGCCGGTGGACGATCCGGCCGCCGAAACCGGTCTTGAAACGGTACAAGCCGTGCATGGGGTGGTTTTCGTCCTCCGCCGGGGGAATGCCGAAAAGATCGTAGTTTGAAGTCCCCGCCGCTTTTTCCGTTTTCATCGCATGCCACTGCAGGGCGTAGGCGGGCATGAGATTCCTGTGACGGTTGGAGGAGGCTCCGTAGAGATAGGTAGCCCTCAGGCCGCAGCGGCCGACAATCACGGCGGCCACCCGCTCCCCTTGCGCCTCGGCGAAAAGGAGCCGCAGCACCGGCGCTCCCTGGCCGAAGGACCGGCCTTGGGAAAAGAGGGTTTTAAAGTAGCGCCGGGAATGGCCGGCGATTCTGTCCCGCCGCAGAGTTTCTTCGTAGAGCCGGTGCCAGTCCGAAAGGTCCGCTTCACTGCCTTCCGTTACCCGGACCCCCTTTTTTTCCGCCAGGCGGATGTTGTACCGGGTCTTATGCTTCATGGCGGCCAGCAGGTCCTCTTCCGGGGGCTCCAAGGGGATCATCACCGTATCGGGGGGCTGAATGTCCACCGGGGCCTTTTCAAGGAGCCGAGCCTTTGTCAGGGATTCCTTCAGATCACCGGTGATTTCCCCGGGCAGGTCGAACCGGAGAAAGAGGCAGTTTTTCGGCAGAAAGGCCTTCAGTTCCCGGCCCAGCTGACAAAGGTACTCCCC
>JAFGDJ010000210.1 GCA_016932135.1 Spirochaetales bacterium
ATCGTCGAAGTTCTGGAAGAACGATGGAAGGAAGGAGAAATGAATGACCGCTGGAATCGCTGATGAAAAAGGGTCCGGGAGGGCCTGTATCCTTGCCCTGGACCAGGGCACCAGCGCCACGAAAGGGGTGATCTTTGACGAGTGGGGAACCGTTCTAGCCGAAGCCTCCGCTTCCCTGCGGTGCCAGTTTCCCCAAGAGGGTTTCGTGGAACAGCGGCCGGAAGACATCCTGGAAGCAACAAGGAAAGCCGCCCGGGATTGCCTGGGCATCTTTCATCGGGAACACCCGGGGAAGACAATCCAGGGCTGCGGAATTTCAAATCAGCGGGAGACCTTTCTTCTCTGGGACAAGGACGGGCACCCCTTGATTCCGGCCATTGTCTGGCAGTGCAAGCGATCGATTCCGGTGTGCGAAGAATTGAAAACTGAGGGCCTGGAGCCCTGGCTGCGTCAAAAAACAGGACTGCTCCTGGACCCCTACTTTTCCGCGACGAAACTTCTCTGGGAATACCGGCATAATCCGGAGGTCCGCCGGGCCGTCGACCGGGGCGAAGCCTTCTTCGGCACCGTGGACACCTGGCTCCTCTATTCTCTCACGGAAGGAAAGGAGTATAAGACCGACCATACCAACGCCTCCCGGACCATGCTTTTCAACATCCGTGACCTTTCCTGGGACCGGGATATTCTCAAGGCCTTTTCTCTCGAAAAACTGCGCCTGCCGGAGGTGTCTTCCTCCGCCGGTTGTTTCGGTGAAACCACGGTCTTCGGCCTGCTGCCCCACCCCGTTCCGGTGCTTTCCATGATCGGCGATTCCCAGGCCGCCGCCGTGGGGGAAACCCTTTTTCACCGGGGAGACCTGAAGGTCACCCTGGGGACCGGCTCTTCCATTCTGCTGAACCTGGGCTCACACCTTCCGGAACCCGCTCCTGGCATGGTTACCACGGTGTGTTTCTCCCTCCCCGGCCGGGTAGATTACGCCATGGAAGGGATCATCGTCAGCTGCGGAGCCACCATGGTCTGGATGAAACAGCAGCTGGGAACGGACCTGGATGAAACGGGAATGACCGACCACGCTCTATCCCTGGACAGCAATCACGGGGTCTATTTCATCCCCGCCTTTTCCGGCCTGGGCGCGCCCCATTGGAAAATGGACGCCCGGGGGGCCATCATGGGGCTCACCTTCGGTACGGGGATCCGGGAAATCTCCCGGGCCGCTTTGGAATCCATCGGCTTTCAGCTGAAAGACACTCTCGCCGCCATGGAGAGTGCCGGCGGCGTGGAGATTCATTCCATCCGGGCTGACGGGGGTATTATCGGTAACCCTTTCGTCATGCAGCATCTGGCCGATCTGCTTCAGCGGCCGCTGACGGTCATCGGGCTGCGGTCGGTCTCAGCCCTGGGAGCGGCCTACCTGGCCGGCCTGGCCGGAGGGGTGTTTCAGGACACCTCGCATCTCGAAAGCCTGTATACCTGTGATGCCCGGTACACCCCCTCTTCAGAGCCTTCCACCCTCCGGCGGATACAATCGGAGTATGAGACTTGGAAAAACTACATCAATCGTCTACTATAAAGCATGTTAGCTGAACCCCGGCGTATACAGATCCTGGAACTCCTTCGGGAAGAAGGAAGCGCCACGGTAAAACGTTTAAGCGAACTCTTCGGTGTTACCGCTCAGACAATCCGTCAGGATCTGGACCGTCTCACCCAGGAGGGTTTCATCCTTCGGGACCACGGCGGGGCTTTTCTTAAAACCATCCCTGAACAGGTGCGAAGCCTTACCCTGCAACACAGCGAACACATGGATAAAAAGAGAGCCATCGGCCGCGAAGCCGCCCGGTACGTCCATGACACCGATTCCCTTATTCTGGATTGCGGTTCCACGGTGACCGAACTGGCAAAAAACCTGACGGATAAAAAGGGCCTGCGAATCGTCACCAACGCCCTCAATATTGCCCTTTTACTGGGTTCGGTGCCGGGATGTGAATTGATGATGAGCGGCGGCGTGTTCAAACCTCCGACCCTCAGCCTTACCGGTGAAAAGGCGGAAGAGTTTTTCACCCAGCTTCATGTGGACGCCCTCTTTCTGGCCACCGGCGGGATTTCCGAAGACTTTTCCCTTACCTACCCCGGTCTGAACGATATACCGATAAAGCGGGCCATGATCGCCGCTGCTTCGTCGGTGTACCTCCTGGCGGATTCCACCAAGATAGGGAAACCCGAGTTTGCCTCTCTCGGTTCCATCAGCATGGTAGATTACCTGGTTACCGATGCGGAGATTCGCCGGCAGGATATTCTATCTATCGAAAAACTGGGGGTAAAAGTCCTTATCGCCCGGTAATACCGGAGCATCAGTCTTCCAGAGTTTCGAAGGAAAGAGACAGCCTTTCCTCCGGCGGGAAATCCACCTTGATCAGGTCATTTCGCAGGGTGTCGTTCCGGAAAATGACGAAGGTATCCGCGGTTTCCCGGTGTACGTAGGGCGCCGAGTGCCACACCCCGGGATGCAGCACCAGGGCTTCACCGGGAGAAACAACCAGGGCTTTTATCGTTTTCCGGTCCACGGTGTTCTCATCCCGGGCGGAGGAAAGGGCGCAGATCACCGCTACCGGCACCATGACCGGAATCAGCACCTCACTGGATTCTTTATGCCGCTCCAGGGATGAACAGATGGGCTTTACCCGGGGATAGGATCTGACCAGCCCCAGGGAACCCTGGGAAAGGGAAAAGGTACAGAGTTTGTCCCAGAAGGTAAAACTCTCGGTTCCCTCTCCACTCTGCGTGGGTTCCACTGAAACGAAACTCCCGTAAGCTTGAAAGGAGGCCTTGTCAGGGATTTCCGCGATGATATTCATGATATCCCTTAGAATCGAAGAGCACCGGCCGACCGGTGCCCCTCTAAAAGATTTCTCTATGCGGCGGTCGACTGTTCTTTCAGCGCCGCTTCGTTCTGCTTTTTCAGCTGATACTGATCGATGACTACGGCCAGGATAACCACCATTCCTTTTATGGCGGTCTGCCAGAAGGACGATACACCCACCATGACCAGGCCGTCGTTGAGAACACCTAAAATACAAGCCCCGATGATGGACCCGGTAATGGTGCCCCGGCCCCCGTTTAAGGAAGTCCCTCCCAGCACCACCGCGGCTATAGCCGTCAGCTCATAGGATTCACCGGTAGCCGGGTGGCTGGCCACCAGCTGCGATGCCAGAACCAATCCGGTTAAGGCGGCGGTAAAGCCCGAAAAAATGTAGGTTCCCATTTTGATCCGGTTGACCCGAATACCTGAGAGAACCGCGGCGTCTTCATTGCCCCCCACAGCGTACACATACCGACCCATGGGGGTTTTCTTCGATACATATGCCGCGATGATGGCAATGATTATCGCCAGCCATACCACCACGGGAAGTCCGATAAACTTACCGGCTCCCAGCAGGGGAAAACCGGTATTCCCCAACTCCGGGTTTCCTACCAGGTTCGGGAAAGTCTTTCCCCCCGAACGGAGCATGGCAAACCCTCGAGCCATATACAACATCCCCAGGGTGGCGATGAACGGAGCGACTTTCAGTTTCGTAATAAGCAGCCCGTTGACGGAACCCAGGACGGCACCGATGAGCAGAACAATGAGGATCAGTAAGGGTGTATGAAAATACACGACAATACCGAAGATCTGCAGACGCAAGCCTTCAATAATCAGCCCTCCCGCCAACATACCGCACAACCCGGCTATGGAACCCACCGAAAGATCAATACCGCCTCCGATGATCACGTACGTCATTCCCATGGCTAAAATAGCCCAGATGGCGGAATGTTTTGCCATGGAAATAAGGTTTGTAATAGAAAGAAAATTCGGAGCTATAAAAGAAAAAACCACCAGGACCGCGAAAAAGGCGATCAAGGTTCTCATTTTCAGCAATACCATCCCGATGGAGAAACCGCTGCCTGATCTGTTTTTCAATTCCCTTGCCATGAATATCCCCTAACCTCCATCAATTAAACACTGATCGTGACACCGTGACCGACCTCCGATGCCTTGCGAATTTTTTCTTCCGTGGCATCCGATCGATTAAATTCTCCGGTCACTTTACCTTTTGATAACACCAGAATTCGATCGGACATGGAACAGATTTCTTCCAGCTCGGAAGAAACAAAAACAATACCGATCTTTTCATTGGCCATAGTATTCATAATCTCGAACACATCGGATTTAGCGCCGATATCAATTCCCCGGGTAGGTTCGTCCATCAAGAGAACCTTCGGTTTTGTCAGCAAACCTTTCCCGATAACAACCTTCTGCTGATTTCCCCCGCTTAAGGCGTTTACCGTAACAGCCGGAGAGGACACTTTAATAGCCATATCTTTTATTGTCTTTTTCACATCCGCCAACTCCAGGTCGGGCAAAATGTGAACAACCTTGGTGTAACGGAAAAGGCTGGACATGGTGAGATTCTCTTTCACCGCTAAATTAAGAAACAACCCTTCTCTCTGCCGTTCCTCGGGAATCAACACCAGGCCGCTTAAGATGCGCTCTTTTGTATCCTTGGTGTCCAGGCGCTTTTCTTCCAGCCACATCTCGCCTTCTGCCTTATCATACAAGCCCATGATGCTTTCCAGGAGTTCCGTGCGGCCGGCCCCCATGAGGCCATAGATTCCCAGGATTTCCCCTTCCCTCAGGGTAAAGGAAACATGATCGATGGTGTAACCGCCCCCGTAGCGCGGCAGGGTAACATTCTCCACCTTCAGGATCTCTTTACCGCATTGATGCTCCTGACCGATAAAGAATTTTTTCGGGTCCCGGCCTACCATCTTCTGAATGATCCCGGGCATGTCGATGTCCTTCATCAAACCGCTGTGAACCAAACGCGAATCCCGAAGAATGGTGATATAATCACCCAGCTCTTTCACTTCCTCCAGCCGGTGGGAGATATAAACAATGGCAACCCCTTCCCTTTTTAGATCCTTTATAACCCCCATAAGCACCTTTACTTCCTGAATACTTAAGGAGGAAGTGGGTTCGTCCATGATAAGAATCTTCGGCTCATCGATCATGGTTTTCGCTATTTCAACAATCTGCTGCTGCCCTAACCGCAGATCCCGGACCAAGGATTTCGGATTGACCGCCTGCCCCAGTCTCTTTAATACTTCCCGTGCCTTTTTTACCTGGGAAGCGTGGTCAATATACAGGGATCCATACTTTTTAATTTCCTTGTTCATAAAAATATTTTCCGCCACATCCAGGTCGGAGAAAAGGTTGAGCTCCTGATGTACTATACCGATGCCTACCTTCACGGCATCCCGGGTTGACGCGAAGGAAACCTCTTTCGGCTCTTCACCGTCGGCATACATCAGCAAGCTTCCGCTGGTCTGTTGTTCGATTCCGGCGATAATCTTCATGAGAGTCGATTTCCCGGCTCCGTTTTCTCCTACCAGAACGTTTACTTTTCCCCGGTAGATCCGAAAGTCAACTTCCTGCAAGGCCGTCGTGCCGGGGAAGACTTTATAGATGTTTTTTGCCTCCATCACGAGGTTTGCATTGCTATCCGGCATATCAGTCGTTTTCACTCTCTTCCGCTTCAATCATTTCTATCTTCACGGGGGTAACGACATAATCTTTCAACGTCTGTACTTCCTGGTCTTCTTCCAGCTTTATAGCCCCGTAAAAACAAATATTTTTTCCCGAGATGTTCTCCAGGTCCAAGGGCTCCACCGATTCCTTTCGCATACGGAGGTTTAACTGGTCCGCCAGGCTTGCGAATTGCAGCTGATTGCCCACATCGGTAAAGCGAATAAAATCCAGGGAATCCCTTATGGCGGTCTGCCGGATTACCGGTCCTATCTGGAGCAATACGTCTTCCTGCCCGTCCGTCGGCTGCAGATCCAGCACCAGGAGCCCGTTCCTGGAACTATCATCGTATTTTAAAACCTCCGCCATACCCTTCACCTTGAAGGCCGGTATTTTTTCCCCGGAGGGTCTGGTCAACCCATACTCTTGGAGGGCTTTTTCCTTATCTTGCAGAAGAACCTCCAGCACAGCGTGGATTTCAACGGATTCTTCCATAAAAATTGGAATAACTTTTTCATCCCAGATAGAATTCACATACTCCACCGGATTGAATTCCTTCCCGCTTTTTGTCCATGTGGAGTATTCATCGGTCTCTTTATCCTGATCAAGTTCGTTCAGTTTTTTAATAGTGCAGGATCCACAGGATAGACCGGCAATAAGAAGTATGAGAAAAAACAAACGCGGTTGTACTATTCTCCGTCTCATCATCAACAGCTCCGAAAGAAGTCGTTATTTTAAGAAGGGGAGTTTCTATACAGATAGAGACTCCCCTTCCATGTATTACCTATCGGCTAATTACTTTATTTTCTTGTAGCCTTTCCACTGATCGGCATTGGCAGGAGTAATGAGGAAACAATCATTGAGGATTTTTTCTTCGTCCATCCCTGTAGAACCGGTCTTGATGTAGGTATCCGCAAGTTCAACGGCCATTTCCGCGTTCAGAGCATTGGGCTGCATAACAGTACCATCGATTTTGCCCTGCAGCATTGACTGAAGAACATTGTCGTTTCCGTCAAAACCCATGACAATGATGTCTTCTCTTCCGGCAGCTTCAATGGCAGCCTGGGCACCCAGGGCCATGGTGTCGTTTCCACAGATGATACCGTTAATTCCGGGGTTGGCCTGCAGAATTGATTCGATGTCGGAATAAGCTTCGGTCTGGCTCCAGTTTGCCGTTTCCCGGGCTACCATCTTCATGTCGGGGTACTGATCGATAATGCTGTGAAAACCCTGAGAACGCACACCGGCATTCGTATCGGATTCTTTACCGACCAGTTCGACAAAGTTGCCCTTTTCACCCATGAGTTCCACAAAATACTCGGCACCAAGCCTGGCGCCCTGGAAATTGTTGGAAATGAGCTGGGCTTTCGCGATACCGGTGACATTGATTTCCCGGTCCATGCAGAATACGGGTATTCCAGCGTCGGTAGCTCTTTTCAGGTTATTCGGTGACGCGTCGGCATTGGCAATGTCGATAATAATTGCCACCGCATTGCTGGAGATAGCGGTATCGATGATGTCGCTCTCCTGCATGGGATCGTCCCCATGAACCGCCAGAAGGGTTTCGTACCCCAGGGATTCAGCCTTAGCCTTGGCAGCATCAGCTTCCGCCGTGAAGAAGGTATTGTCCTTATCCGGGGTCACGATGACCATCAGATTCGACGATTCTTTTGCCGCTGCTTCCTTCTCTCCACCCGCGAAGGTCAGAGCCACCGGTACCAGTGATACAAGGAGCACCAATACGATGATTTTTTTTAACATAACGCCTCCCTTATTAGGATTTATAAATTCCGTACACCTAAAGGTACGGTAATTTCTTTCTTTACCCCGACTCACAATCTCTGAAATCGGTTTCAGTTCTGTTGTAAGTGTAACATAGATAAGCCGGATGTCAAGGGAAAATATCGGTAATAAATCAAGAAAAAGGCTTTTCTTTCACACTTTTCTGTTAATATCTTATCATTCTTTTCATATCTAAAAAGATATTAGATGAAAGCGTTTGCAAGATTTTTCAACCTTATCGGGATCATCGAACAGGAAGATTCCCTGGAAAGGAAATCCTAACGGCTCAATCAGCCCCGACCTTGACGTCAAGTCCGAGCCGTTTTCCCAATTCAGCCAGGCTCTCACAGTCCTGTTTGGACAGGTTTTCCGTCTTACCCATATCGTAATGCCTCCCTAAACCGGAATATTTATTCAATCCCAGCCTGTGAAAGGGAAGCAGCTGCACGTTGCTGATGGATGTTTCCCGGGCCAGGAAAAGGAACATCCTCTCCATGATCGCTTCACTGTTATTGACTCCGGGTACCACCGGGATACGGACAACGACATGAGGATGTGAACGGCTTAAGCGAGTAATGTTTTCCAGGATAAGACGGTTCGGTACACCGTTGTATCTCTCGTGTTCGGAAGAGTCGATATGCTTCAGGTCGATGAAAAACATATCCACGGCGGACAGCAGTTCCTGGAAAACGGACCACCGGACATAGCCGGCGGTTTCCACAACGGTATGAACGCCTTCTTCCCGAAGCAGCGTAAGCAGCGTCAACAATTCTTTATTCTGCAAAAGCGGCTCGCCCCCGGAAAAGGTTACTCCTCCGCCGCTTTCGTCAAAAAAGGGTTTGTCTTTGAGAATTTCCTTCAGAAGATCTTCTACGCTGCGTTTTTCCCCGATTATTTTCCGGGCATCGTAATAGCAGGCCTCTACGCAGGCTCCGCAGAGAATACAGCTTTCATGGTTGGTGATATACCCGTAAGGGTCTACCCTGGAAATTGACCTGGTGGGACAGGCCTGGACACACCGTTCACAGGAGGTGCACTGTTGCCGGTAATACATCACCTGGGGCCGCTGTTCCTGGGATTCCGGGTTCTGGCACCAGGCACAGCGAAGGTTACAGCCTTTAAGAAAAACCACGGTCCGGATACCCGGACCGTCTTCCAGGGCGTATCGTTCTAGATCGAAAACATCCATCCGCTTTCCCCGGGACCCTTCCGCAAGACAATTTCTCGAGAAAAGTACTTATCTTTCATTCCGACCGCGATCATTTGATGGAATCTGGCTCAACAGTTTCCGGCAGGTCTCCCCAATCTTCAGTTTCGTCGGAATAATGAGGCGGTTCTTATCTTCCCGGCTCGACTTATTATGAATTCTCTGCATAAGTATGCTAAACGCGTTTTCACAGAGAGCCGGAATATCCTGCTTTACCGTGGTGAGTTTTGTATTATACAGGCTGTTTAAAGGGATATCATCAAACCCGACAAGGGACATGTCCTCGGGGATGGATATATTCAGGCTCTTTGCCTTGCTTAACGCGCCGAAGGCCATCTGATCGTTAGCGCTGAAAATTGCCGTCGGCCATTCGGGCAGGGTGAGAAAATATTCTATCGCCTTTATCCCGGACTCGTAACACAGGTCGCCCTGAAACACCATCTCTGAGCGATAGGGAATGCGGTGAGCTTCCAGAGCATCTTTATAACCCTGGTGCCGATCTTCCGCGGAAGGCCAATTCTTGGGACCTCCGATAAAACCGATGTTTCGATGGTTCAATTGCAGCAGATACTCTGTGGCCAGCCTTCCCCCGTTGTAATTATCACTGCTCACCTCCGATACAATGCCTTCTTCGTAATGACGGTCTATAAGCACCACCTGCGTATGCATCTGCGCCCTTTCAATGGTAGCCAGTGAAATACCCTCGGCAAAAATGATACCGCCGATCTTGTTATCCAGTAGGTAATCAAGGTAAATTCGTTCTTTTTCTTCGTTGTTTTCGGTGTCACAAACAGTTAAAGGAATCCCCTGTTCCATGGCCAGATGACTTATTTTCCGGACTATCAAAGCAAAGAACGGGTTGAGAATATCGAAGACAAAAAGCCCCAGCCCCCAACGGGCTTTCGAACTGAGCCGGGAAGCAAAGGGGTTCGGTTTATACCCTACTTCCTTCATTTTCTTTTCTATACGTTCTCTCAGCGGCTGGGCTACCAGGTCGGGGTTATTCAATACCCGGGATACCGTGGCTGGTGAAGTATTACATAATTCGGCAATCTCTGTGATCGTATATTTAGACACCCTGTTCCTCTTTGAAACCGTTTTCAACTATAGTAGTTCTGTTTTACCGGCCTGTCAAGCAAAACCTGACCACAGCGTTCCTTTAAAAAGCTCTGTTTCCATGGGTCTAATAAGGCGTCTCCTCGGCGGGGATATATGGCGGCCCTTGATTCCACCACAAAGGCAGTGTCCCGGATAAATGTTTTAATTCGTTCAGAACAGTGTTAAAGTCACATCATTTTTCATGGCTGATGTCACAGATATAACGGATTCTGATTTACTTTTTTTCCTACCCGGACTATACTAGAACCATGAAAAACAAGGAAAAGCGGATCGACGCCCTGAAAGAATTACTGCAACGGGAAAATTCCATGAAAATCTCCGATATCTCCGATCGCCTGGGGGTTTCTTCCATGACCATTCGGCGGGATATAGATATTCTTGCGAAAAATGACATCCTTAAGGTGCTCCACGGAGTGGTGGTATATTCCTCCGGCGATACCGGCACCGGTCTGTCCGATTATATGCTTACCGAAGCGGAAAGTGAAAATATTGAGAAAAAGAAGGCCCTCGGTCGATATGCGGCTACCCTCATCGAAGAAAACGACATCATTTTTATCGATGCCGGCTCTACTACCGAGGCTTTTGCTCAATTTCTTCCAAAGGACATCCATTTTACCGTTCTCTGCTATGCCATTAACATCTTTTTAGCCGTTGCTACCCATAAAAATGTGGATGTTATTCTCTGTGGAGGCTTTTATAATAGAAAAACGACTATTTTAGAGCAGACAAAAACTCCGGACCTGCTTATGGAAAACCGGACACGAAAGGCCTTTCTCTCCGCCGGGGGTGTTCACTGGAAATTAGGAGTCATGTGCGCCAATCAGAGTGAATGTCACATCAAGCGGGCTGCCCTTTCGTCTACCGCGCAATCGTATCTCCTGATAGATTCCACGAAATTCGGTCATATTCACTCATGTTTCTTCTCCCAGGAAAAAGATTTCGACCACATCATCACCAACAGTGATATCCCTCAGGACTATAAAAACTATCTGAAGGAACAGGAAATAGACGTACATTACGTATAATTTCGTTTAAGACCTCATTTTTTATTTGCAATATTCAGCCGAATATGATATTCTTTACTAACTAGTGAAACCGTTTTCATAAGGAGGCCCCTATGAACTCCCGCATAAAAGCTTTACGTGAAGGGATTATCGATCATATTCCTGAAATATGTCCGGAAAGAGCCGTACTTTTCACGGAATCTATGAAAAAAAGCGAAGGTAAACCAATAGTAAAACGTCGAGCCCAGGCTCTTTACGATGTACTGGATAAAATGAGTATCTTTGTCCGTCCCGGAGAGCTCCTGGTAGGCAATCAGGCGAGCTCCGTACGGGCGGCGCCGGTATTTCCTGAATATTCCGTCGATTGGATCCTGAGTGAATTCGAGGGAAAACCCTATCACTTTGCCGAACGGCCCTGTGATCAGTTTACCTATAATAAAGAAACGAAGGAAAAAATTGTAAAAACCATCGAATACTGGAAAGGAAAGACCCTGTTTGAGAATGTCTGGAGTGAATTGCCTGAGCAAGCCCGGGTAGCTTGGGAAATAAACGCCATCGACGACACCTGGTGCGCTGCCGCGGGATTGGGAAACGTTCTGCCGGACCACGCCATGGTTTTAGAACATGGACTCACCTATGTCATCGACAAGGCAAAGAAACGGCTTGAGACCCTGGATCTCACAACACCGGGAACAGTGTCCCAATACTGGTTTCTGCAAGCCGTTATAACTGCCAACCAGGCGGTCCTTCGCTTCGCGGAACGTTATGCCGAGCTGCTGTCACAGCAGGCGGCAGAAACGCAGGACCCGGCACGAAAAGAGGAGCTTGCCGCTATGGCCGCCAACTGCCGCAGGGTTCCGGCCCACGGAGCGGAAACCTTCTGGCAAGCCGTTCAGACGGTGTGGTTTATCCAACTGGTATTACAGATTGAAACCAACGGCCACGCCATTTCTCTCGGCCGTTTCGACCAGTACCTCTGGCCCTTCTATAAAAACGACATCGACCGGGGTGTCTTGACCAGGGACAGAGCCCTGGAAATTGTGGAAAGTTTCTTTATCAAGGCCAACGAGATCAATAAGCTCCGTTCATGGCCCGACAGCGAGTATTTTCCCGGCTACCACCTGGCGGAAAACCTCGCCATCGGCGGTCAGACGGCCGACGGAAAGGATGCCGTAAACGAACTTTCGTACCTGGTTCTGGATGCCACGGCAGAATTGAAGATGGCAAAACCATCGGTTTCCGTTAAATGGTTCGAAGGCACCGACGACGCCTTTATGGACCGGGCCCTGGAAGTTATCGAAACTCATAAGGGCGGACAACCTGCTCTCTATAATGACGCCTGTGTGATGCGGATCCTGGAAAATATGGGAATTGCCAAGGAAGACCGCTATAACTGGGCCCCTGTCGGCTGCATCGAGGCAACAATACCGGGGAAATGGGACTTCGCCGCCAAGGGTTCCTGGCTCAACGTGGCCAAGGTGTTTGAAATGACCTTGAACAACGGAACCGATCCGAATACGGGGTATACCCTGCTTTCGGGGGATGGAGACCTCACCACCTTTCAGAATATCCGCCAGGTTATGGAAGCCTTCAAGAAACAGCTTCATTACTACATGGAACTGCAGGTGATAGTGGAGCACATCAGCGATGAAATGCATATCCTCCATGATCAGAACGCCTTTCGATCGTCCCTGGTTCATGACTGCATAGAACGGGGCAAGTCGTTAATAGAAGGAGGCGCTGTCTATACCGCCGACGGAGGGCCCACCTCCGGTGTTATCAGTGTGGGAGATTCCTTTACCGCCCTGGATTACACACTCTACGATAAAAAACTCCTGACGGCCGAACAGGTTGTGCATGCCCTGGCGACGAATTTTGAGGATGCCACTACCTCGCCTTCGGGGGAGGAAATCCGTCAGCTGCTGATAAACAAGGTTCCTAAATTCGGCAACGACGATGATTATGCCGACCGCTGGGCGGTGGAAATCAGCGAATATTTAGGTTCCACCTATCAAAAGGAATTTAAAAGCTCCCGATACGGGAAGGGCCCGGTCCCCGGCACCTTCGCCTTAAGTCAGAGTTCCGTTACCGGGAACGTGGCCTTTGGAAAATCGGTGGGAGCCCTGCCCAACGGAAGAAAAGCCACCGCACCGGTGAACAACGGAGTATCTCCGGCCAACGGTATGGAAAAGCTCGGTCCCACGGCCACGATTCTTTCGGAGGGTAAATTGCCCAGCCTCTGGTTCCAGAAGGGCTCTATTTTCAACATGCGCCTTTCACCGGACAGCCTGACCACAGCCGAAGGCCGCAAACGCACTTTAGCCCTGGTTAAAACGCACTTTAAAAACCTGCAGTACCATATACAGTTTAACGTGCTGGACGATGAAACCTTGAGGGACGCCCAGAACCGGCCCGAACATTACCGGGACCTGATGGTAAGAATAGCCGGGTACAGCGCTTTTTTCACACCGCTGAATAAAGAGCTGCAGGAAGACGTTATACAAAGAATGAAGTTTGACATGAAGAAATAATAGAAAAAAGGCGGCTTTAAAAGCCGCCTTTTTTTTAATCCTGAAAATAGAGAGATGCCAGGGATGGATTTACCCCCGGCGCGCCTATCCTGGGCAGCTCACGGGTTGTCTGTGTTCTGTCCAGTTTCTCCACCTCTTCCCGGGGGATTTCCTTGATTTCTCCCACCGCCAGAGCGGAAAGAATGGAGATCGACGCGGTCTCCAATAAATCGATGATATGCATGGTTCGGATGATATCCGAGGGGCTGATGGCCACAAGGCCGTGATTTTCCATCATGAAGGTGTTGTATTTCTTCAAGTAGGGCAGGAAGTTATCCGCCAGCTGCTGAGAAATAGGCTCGCCGTAGGGCACGATGGGTACCGGTCCCGCTTCAACGATCATCTCGGGGAAAACAGGCCGTTCCAGCCAGTTTACCCCTTTGAGGATGGCAAAGGCGTTCATGTAAGGCGGGTGACAATGAATGGCCGATACGATGTCCGGCCGTTCTCTGAAAAAGTGCAGATACATCGCCATTTCGCCGGTGGGTTTCCGCTTCCCTTCCAGGGTATTTCCCTTTCCGTCAATAAAGACCAGATCCTCCGCCACCAGGATATTCTTATACCGGCGCGTCGGGGTTATCAGATATACATCCTCGTCTACTTTATACGCAAGATTACCGCCGTGACTCGTCGCATACTTGGCATCGCTCAACCACTGGCATACAAGGAGAAAATCCTTGACCTGCTGTTCATATTTTTTTACCAGTTTCATTCTCATTTACTCCCTCGGAAGGTTTGACGCGGTACCCGTTCTCAGGTTTCAGATCGTCTTTGCTTCCTGCTTCACTGTCTGATAGATCTCAAAAGCCTCTTTCGGTTTGGCATTCCCATGAACCACCGCCTTAATGGCCATCATCATTCCCGCAGGAGAATCGGACTGAAAAATATTCCGCCCCATATCGACTCCCGCCGCTCCCTGATTGATAGCCCGGTAAGCCATATCCAGGGCATCCATTTCAGCAAGTTTCTTCCCACCGGCAATGACAATCGGTACCGGACAACCGGCGGTAACCGTCTCGAAATCTTCTTCCACGAAATAGGTTTTTATGATATGGGCTCCTAACTCGGCACAGATCCGGGTGGCAAGGCGGAAATATTTCGCGTTTCGGGCCATATCCCGTCCCACGGCGGTAACGGCCATAGTGGGAACACCGTAACGAAGGCCCGTATCCACCAGTTTCGTCATATTGACCACCGACCGGGACTCATATTCCCCGCCGATAAAAACCTGAATAGCGGTACCGCAGGCTCCGAGCCGTAAAACATCCTCAAAATCCATGGCAATCTGTTCATCCGACAGTTCTTTCAGGATACTTGGACCGCCGGAAGCCCTGATCATAACCGGTTTGGTCAGGGACGGAGGAACGACAGTTCGCAAAATACCCCGGGTCAGCATCAATGTATCCGCATGGGTCATCAAGGGGAGGATATCCACA